>JBBRIN010000432.1:0-4257 GCA_038221115.1 Tepidisphaerales bacterium | reverse complement strand
CTTGGCGGGGCTCGTGGGGGCGGGGCGGACGGAGTTGGCGAGGGTGTTATTTGGATTGACGCCGGCCACGGGGGGGCAGGTTTTGCTGAACGGCAAGGCCGTGACGGTGCGAAAGCCGGCGGACGCGGTGAAGATGGGGATCGCATATGTGCCGGAGGATCGGCGGCGGCACGGGGTGATTCTCGAGATGCCGGTAGCGGCAAATACGACGCTGGCGATCCTGGATCGGATATCGAGGGTTGGGATGATGAGCTTCCGGCGCGAGAACGAGATCGCGCAGGCGTTCGTGGAGCGGCTGGGGACCAAGACGCCAAGTGTGGGGGTGGCGGTGGAAAATCTATCGGGTGGCAATCAGCAGAAGGTATCGGTGGCGCGGTGGTTGGCGACGGAGCCGAAGGTCATCATTCTGGACGAGCCGACACAAGGGGTGGATGTGGGGGCGAAGGCGGAGATCCACAAGCTGATGGGTGAGCTGGCGGGGCGCGGGTTGGCGATCATCATGATTTCGTCCGAGCTGCCGGAGGTGCTGGGCATGAGCGACCGGGTGGCGGTAATGCACGCGGGGCGGATCGTGGCGACGCTGAATCGGAGCGAGGCGACACAGGAGCGGGTGCTCGAGCTGGCGCTCGGGCACGGGGTGGAAGCGCAGGTGGCGGCGTGAGCGTGTTGGCCAGTTACAAGCGCGAGTTGGCGGTGCTGGGGGCGTACGCGGCGCTATTGCTGGCGCTGCTGGGGGTGCGGCCGGATTTTTTTAGGCACCAGTTTTTTGACACGTGGGTATCGGCGACGCCAGTGCTGGTGGTGGCCGTCGGCATGACGTTGATCATCGTGGCGCGGCACATTGATATCTCAGTCGGCTCGCAGTTTTCAGTTTGCGCGGTGCTGGCGGCGCTTGCGGCACGGCATGGGATGCCAATCCCGATCATCGTGATGTTGGCGGTGGTGTGCGGGGCAGCCTTCGGGGCAGTGAATGGTTTGCTGGTGGCGGTGCTGCGATTGCCGGCGATTGTGGTGACGCTGGCAACCATGGTTATTTTGCGCGAGTCGCTTCGGTGGTTTCGGGAGGGGGCGGCAGTCAGTGATCTGAAGAACTTTCAGTGGCTTGGACTTTCGCAGACGAGCGGCGAGGTTTGTCTGCTGCTCATTGGCGCGCTACTTTTTGGCGGGGCGGCTTGGGCGACGCAGTATCTGGCGGCGGGGCGGACGCCATACGCGGTAGGATCGGACGCGGAAGCAGCGCGGTTGGCGGGGATTCGGCCGCAGCGGGTGGTGATCTGGGTGTTTACGCTGACCGGCGCATTGACGGGGTTGGCGGCGGTGCTGGAGGCGGCGCGGCAATCTTCGGTGGAGATGGAATCGGGGAAGGATTTGGAGCTGAAGGTGATCGCCGCTGTCGTCGTTGGCGGGACCGCGATAACGGGTGGGCGCGGAACTCTGGTGGGCACGCTGATTGGGGTGGCGCTGCTGTCTATCGTGCGGCCCGCGCTGAGCTTCCTGGGCTTGAGCGCGGATTGGGATAAGGCAGCGCAGGGGTTCATCATTTTGCTGGCGGTTGGATCGGAAGGTCTGTTCGGGGCGCGGCGGGCGGCGCCGGCTGGGCTGACGGCGGTGGCTGCATAATCTTATGTCGAATATTACCGCCACAAACTCGCGCGAGTCGCCGGCAGCTCAGACACCGGACTGGGAAATTTCTCCTCAGCAGGTGATTCTGGCGCTGGTTCTGCTGTTTGAGATTACAATTTTCGGCGCACTGGGAAACAACTTTCTATCACTGCGGAATCTTTCGACGGTTTCAGTGCAGACGGTGGAGCTGGGGTTGCTGGCGCTGGCGTTGACGCCAATTATTTTGACAGGGGGGATCGATTTGTCGGTGGCATCGCTGGTGGGGTTGTCTGCGGTCTTGTTCGGAAAATTATGGCGTGACGGGGGTCTGCCGCCGTGGATTGCGGGGTCGATCGCGGTGATGGTGGCGACGGTGGGCGGTGGGCTCAATGCGCTGTTGATCACGCGGGGGAAGATTCCGCCGCTGATCGTGACGCTGGGGACGTTCTCGCTGTTTCGCGGAGTGGCGGAGGGCTTGAGCGGTGGCCAGGGAAGCTTTACGGGGTTTCCGAATTCGTTTCTGGCGCTGGGGAATGGAACGATTGCGGGATTGCCGACTCAGCTTTGGATTTTTGGGCCGACCGCGGTGGCGTTTTTCCTGCTGGTGCATCGGTCGATCGTGGGGCGTGGATTAGCGGCGATCGGATTCACGGCGGAGGGTGCAAGATATGCGGGACTCCGGACGAATCAATTGACGGCGCTGGCCTATGTAATGGCGGGGTTTTGTTCGGGGCTGGCGGCGCTCATTTATGTGTCGCGGTTTGGGGAGGCCAAGGGCAACGCGGCGTATGGGTATGAGCTGATGGCGATCACCGCCGTCGTGCTTGGAGGCACCAGCATCTTTGGCGGGCGGGCCAGCGTGATTGGCACGCTCCTGGGGCTGGCGGCGATCGCGCTGCTGGAGAATGGATTGCGGCTGGCACGCGTGCCGGATGTGCTGGTGGCGCGGTTTCAGATGCGGGGAACGAACTTACCGCCGGAGTTGGGCGGCGTGCTGACCGGAATTATTCTGCTCGTGACGATTGCCCTGGACTTCAGTTGGCTGCACCAGAAACGCGCTGCCACTTCTACCATCTCTCCATCGGAGGTTATCGACATGCGGAACTCCCAGCTCGCCGTGCTTTGCGCGGTCATTGTCGCGGCGGCTCTGATCATCGCCGGCGGCAATTTCATGCTCGTTGGATCGCTTAAGCGAGAGCTGACGGCCAGCGGGCCGACGATGGGCGGCGGCGGGGGAGCGCCGAGCCACAAGCTTGTGGTGGCAATGATGCCCAAGAGCAAGGGAAACGCGTATTTCATCGCGTGCCAGCGCGGGGCGGAGGAGGCGGCCAAGGAGCTTGGTGTCGAGCTGATCTGGGATGGCCCGACCAGCGCGGACCCCGCCGAGCAGAACAAGATCGTCGAGACGTGGATCACGCGCAAGGTGGATGTGATCGCGGTGGCGGTGGAGAACGCGGGGGGCTTGTCGACGGCGCTCAAGAAGGCGCGCGGTGCGGGGATCAAAGTGATTACCTGGGACGCGGATGCCAATAAGGACGCTCGCGATTTCTTCTGCAACCAGGCAACTCCAGATGGTATCGGCGACACGATGATGGAGACGGCGGCGAAGGAGATGGGCGGCGAAGGTAAGTTCGTCATCATCAGCGGATCGCAGACAGCCGCCAACCTGAACCTATGGCGCGATCGGGTTCTGAAACGACTGAAGGATTTCCCCAAAATTGCATGCGCCGAGGTCGTGTATTGCGATGACAAGCAAAATATCGCGATGGACCTGGGGAAGCAGATGCTGAACAAGTATCCGGATCTCAAGCTGATCCTGGCCAACTGCTCGCCAGCGGTTCCGGGCGGCGCGGAGGCGGTGAAACAATCGAATCGGCCAGAGGTGAAAGTGATCGGGTTGGGGCTGCCGAACGAAAATAAGAAATACGTGCACGACGGCGTGACCAAGGCGGTAATTCTTTGGAATACGGCGGATCTCGGTTATCTGGCGGTGCAGGCATCGAAGGCGGCGGTGGAGGGAAAACTGAAGCCGGGCGACACGACGTTTGAGGCGGGCCGGCTTAGGAAGTTGAACATCGAGGGGACGGATATCATCTTGGGCAAGCCGTTTTTGTTCACGAAGGAAAACATTGATCAGTTCGATTTTTGAGCAGTCGGAGAGACACTGCGGGGATTCGGGATTTGTTTCTTGCCGGAAAAACCGGGCGCGACGTCCGCGATACGATAAACTGATGAGCGCGCCGAGCGTACTAGGTAGATCATGAGCAATGCCAATCTGGCGGTGGTGAAGGATGCGGGGACGGCGCGGCGGTTCTGGCCGATGCTGGGGGCGGTGGTGATGATCGGAATCATCGCAGGGGGAATGTACGGCATGTGGCGGGCGCGCGAGGCGAGACGAGCCGACGCGGCGTCGCCGGCGGGGGGATTCGTGCCGGTGATCGATCGAATGCCGGCGCCGGCGCATGGCCCGGCGGGGATGGCTTGGATTCCCGGGGGAACTTTTTTGATGGGGTGTGATGATTCGCGAATGGAAGACGCGCGGCCGATGCATCCGGTGACGCTGGATGGGTTTTGGATGGATGAGACGCCGGTGATAAACGAAGAGTTTGCGAAGTTCGTGGAGGCGACGAAGTACGTGACGGTGGCGGAGAAAAC
>JBBRIN010000431.1:0-4261 GCA_038221115.1 Tepidisphaerales bacterium | reverse complement strand
GGAGTTGGCGGACCCGCTGCCGGTGTAGCAGCCGCCGACGGTCACCTCGTAGGACGCGTCGGGGGCAGTGGGGGCGGGGGGGTCTTTGGGGGTTTGGGAGGGCGTGCGCCGGCCGCATGAATCGATGCGGGCGCCGCGATCAAAATGATCGAAACAGCCAAGCCGACAAAAGCCGCGTAAATTTCCCGCCTCATTGAATAAGACCTGATGTGAACGACGATCTGCCCTATCGACTCTACCGGCGGAACATGAGAGAAGAATGAGAGGCTCCGCAAATTCCCCCGTTTTCAGGGCCCGCCTGCTCAGTTTTCCACGATTCCACCCTGCGATTTGCTGGCCGGAAGATGCAGGTAAAACGTTGTTCCGACGCCTGGCTCGCTTTCAACGCGGCACAAGCCATCCATGGCGCGCACATGCGCCTGGACCAAGCTTAACCCGAGTCCCAAGTGCCCCGCGTCGTGTCCGCGCGCCTTATCCACGCGGTAAAACGGCTCGAACAGGTGCGGGAGGTGCTCGGGCGCGATGCCGTCGCCGGTGTTGGAGACGCTCAGTTGTAAGCCATCGCCGTTATTGGCCTCGAGCCGCACTTCGACGCGGCCTGCGGGGCGGTTGTATTCCACCGCGTTGCTCAGCAGGTTCATCACCACGCTGCGCAATCGGCCCGGAAATGCACGGTACGGGAGCCGTTCCGGCATCTGCCGGATCAGCTCAATTCCCTTTACCGCGGCGAGGGGGGCGACGTTGTCGGCGCATTCCTGAACCAGCCGAGCCACATCGATGTCCTGCGGCGGCTCGTCGTGGCTGAGGTTCTGGCTGCGGACCTGCTCCATCAGGCGCTCCACGAGCCTCCGGAGCTGGGCAGCGTCCGCGCGGCAGCTTTCGAGCGTGCGGCGATATGTGTCCGCGTCGCGCGGACGATTCAGCGCCACATCCAACGTAGTCGTCAACGCGGCCACCGGCGTGCGCAGCTCGTGTGACGCATCGGCCAGAAACCGCGTGCGCAGCGCGAACGCCTGCTCCAGCCGGGCCAGCATGTCATTCAGGCGCTCCGCCATCGGGTGCAACTCCGGCGGCAAGGCGGCCACGTCGATCCGATCGCCAAGCTTTTGCTCATCGATCGCGCTGATCTGCTGAGCCGTGCGAGACAGCGGCTTCAGCGCTGCCCTGGAAACCCGGACGGCGACCCCGGCGGCAAAAATCCCCGCCACGGCTCCAAAGCCAACCAGCGTCCACGCCAGGCGGCGAAGAAGCGAATGGAATTCTTCAGCGCTGTCCGCATAAGGAATTGTGAGCGCCTGAGGCGAGCCGCCGTTAAGGGGGACGACGAAGTAGCGTACGAGGACCGTGCGGAGCCGCTTCCCATCGGCGTCGGAGAAGTGGGCCGAAAGCAACTGCGGTTGAAGCTGAGGATTGGGGATGGCAGGGCGGGCAAGAGTTTGAGCAATCTGGTTCTTGACGACGTAGCGATCGCCACCCAGGTAGACGAGCGAGGGTTCAGTCGTCGGCGGACGCGTTTGCGCCACCAGACTCAACGCGCGCGACGTCAGCGATGCGTCAAGTGCGGTCAGAAGGATTGACCGCGTGGTGAAGTAGGCGATGAGCCCGCCGGCGATAAGCATCACCCAGACGGTCAGGAGGATGGCGGTGGCGATGCGGCGCGTCATTCTCCCACTCCGAGCACGTAGCCTTGCCCGCGACGCGTGTGGATCAGTTTCGTGGCGAACTCCTTGTCGAGCTTGGCGCGCAGGTACCCGATGTAAACGTCGACGACGTTGCTCGAAGCTTCATCGTGCTGATCGTAAAGGTGTTCCCAGATGTCGGTGCGCGAGACGACCTGGCCATGGCGGTGAGCAAGGTATTCGAGCAGCGCGAACTCGCGCGCGCTCAGCTCAATCGCACGTCCGCCGCGCCGTACCAGCTTGCGGGCGCTGTCGATCTCCAGATCCGCGACGCGAATGATCGCCGACTTCTGACCGTGCCCGCGCCGGATCATGGCGCGAACGCGCGCCACCAGCTCATCCCAGGCGAACGGTTTGACCAGATAGTCATCGGCGCCGAGGTCTAAACCCTTAACGCGGTCATCGACTCCGTCGCGAGCGGTGACGCAAAGGACGGGGGTTTTGTGGCCGCGCAGGCGCAATTCCTTCAGGATGGTCCAGCCATCCTTCCCGGGGAGCATCACGTCCAGCAGAATGCCGTCGTAGGGGTTCACCTGCGCCAGATGAAGGGCCTCGGTGCCGTCGTGGGCGAGATCGACGGCGTAACCTTCCTCGCGCAGTCCATCGGCCAGCGAGCGGGCGAGGGAGGGGTGATCTTCGGCGATGAGGATGCGCATGGGGCGTCGCCGCTATTTCTGGAAGACCGGCGCATCGAGGTCGCGCATGGCCTGCTCGTAATCCATCTCGTGCGCGGAGCCGTCGCCGAGGAAGCAGACGTTCATTCGTTTTTTAGAATGCCAGCCTGGGAGAAGTTCGAAGGCGAGGACCATGTTGGAGCGTTCGGCTGCCAGGATGTCGCGGCCGGCCATCGAGGTGTTGGGATCGGGCGTGTCGCGCCAGTCGTAGCTGGAGCCGAGGACCGGATACATCTCCGAGTCAGATGGACACTTAAACATGCCGGTGGCGCCGAAGGGCAGGAGGGAGGCCTCCCACGAGAGGTGCGTCGTGGAAGGGTCGGGAAGATGCCCGCCGTAATGGTCGGCGTAGAGGTGAAACGCGATGCCGATCGACCGAAGATTCGCGAGGCAGGTGACGCGTTGTCCGGCGGAGCGGGCCTTGCCGATGACGGGGAGAAGAATCGCCAGGATAATGGAAAGAACGCCAATGACGACGAGGACTTCAAGCAGGGTGACACCGCGGGCGCGGCTGTGTGGCGCGCCGGTGCGGAGCAGGGGGGCCGGTGCAACGGAAACGGTTGCGGCGGCGAACATCGTCGGTGTGAACCCTCAGGTGCGATAACAAAGCGCGCCCGGATGCATCACGCATCGCACGAACGCCAGATGATCAATACGACAACGGTGGGGCCGAGTGCTTGGGGTTTGGAAAAGGTGGCCAGCCACGGCCTGGACTCGGATCAGCCGCGCCGCAGGCTCGGGGCGAGTGATCGGGTCATCGGAATGCGGAAGAATAGACAATTCGATCATAATCACGCCGCCGCCGCGACGTCAATGGAAATGCCCTCGGGAAACTGGGCCCTGGCGACAGCCCGCGCGGGAAACCCTTATCCAACTCGCCGGGCGACCGTTGCAGCTTATCGAGCTTAAGGGCGCGGCACTCACTTTGCCTCGTTTCTGAGCGACAGTGTAATTGACACTCCGATGGAGGGTGGCATAATCGCGCTGTCCGAGCGGCGAAGGTTGGTCAGAGTGATGCGTTCAGCTCTGTCCAACGATCGCACCGGCCGTGTCCCGCGTCTCGTCCCGGGCGAGTGATGTTAAAGGCGTCGTTTACCTTTCGACGAGTCGGCTCCTAGGTGTTTCTTGCACCGCGGCGCCGCCTTCGAGCGCCGCCGCGGAGAAAGGCGTCTCAACATGCCGGGCCCCCAGTTTCTCACGCCAAAACCCGTGTCCAAGCCGCGTCCGATCAAGCGGTTTACGCTCCAGCAGGCGAACCAAACGCTCCCGCTGGTCAAGCGCATCGTCGCGGACATCGTCCGCACGCACGCGGACGTCGCCAAGTGTCAAAAACAACTCGAAGGGGCCAAACCCGCGCAGGAAAACAAGCTGCGCGATCGCCTGCAGACCAACCTGGAGCACTTGCAGGATTACGTCGACGAGCTGACCGAAGTCGGCTGCGATCTGAAGGATTATCGGATCGGTCTGATCGACTTCATCGGCAAGCACGAGGGCCGCGACATCTGCCTCTGCTGGAAACTCGGCGAAGAGCGCATCGGGCATTGGCATGAGGTGACTGCTGGATTCGCCGGGCGAATTCCGGTGTCCGAGCTGCACGAGACGTAAGGCATCGCGGGAGAAACGATCAATTCGGGCCGCCGCTTCTTTGGAGCGGCGGCTTTTTTTGGGGGAATGCGGGGGGGGAGCCGCGAAGGCAGGAAGGGCGCGAAGGAAGCCGCGAAGGGGGATGCGGGGTAATGCATGATTTGCAGTGGAAGGGCGGTAGAATGTGCGTGATGGAGGTCATCCAATCCGGGGGACGTTGTCCAGTTTTCTGAAGGGGCTTTTCATGAGAAGCACGATCGGCCTGATGGTTCTGGGCGCCGCTGTGTTGGCGCATCGGTGCGGAGCGGCGGAAACCGAACTGCC
>JBBRIN010000430.1:0-4263 GCA_038221115.1 Tepidisphaerales bacterium | reverse complement strand
GTAGAACGGCACGACGACACCGACCTGGCCACCGGTGGCTGCCGCATTTACGGCTGCGCCGGCCAGCACGTTGGCTTGGAGCACCGCCTCTAT
This sequence comes from Tepidisphaerales bacterium, assembly GCA_038221115.1. Taxonomy (GTDB): domain Bacteria; phylum Planctomycetota; class Phycisphaerae; order Tepidisphaerales; family Tepidisphaeraceae; genus JANXVV01. The sequence continues at coordinate 4,170 of JBBRIN010000430.1, read as the reverse complement.
GGGCTCGCCCGTTAATAACTCGAGCGTGCGGAGTAGGTTGTCAAACTCGTTGTCGGCGTCGTCGCCCGTACCACAGCCGCCATTTCGATGGCCGATCGAAAACTGGGTCTGCGTGCCAGAAATCGTGAAGTGCCAGCCCGGTGCGCGAATTACCCCGCCGTCCGACACGATGCTCGTCCCGTCTGCGCTAACGGTCCCGGTCCCCACGACCTTCCATGCACCCGCATCGTGATCGAAGCTCCAGATCAAACTTTTCTCCCCCGGTGCCAGCCCTTCAAGATTCGGAAAAGTAACCGAAGCCGGCGTGTCAAACGTCGTAGCCCCCGGCGCCTGAATCGAGATGACCAGCTTCGGGTTCTGCCCCGGCGGCAGCGGCGCCGGCAGCCGGTCGGGCGGCACGGGGATGACCGTCGCGAAGGTCGCCATGTTCCCTTGATGGTCCATCGCCGAGCCGGCGGGATAATCCACCTTCAGCAAGTCGAACACCGCCGGGTTGAGGTTCGGCAGCATCTGCGCCAGCTCGGCCTTGCCGGCCGCGCCGAAGCCGACGATCGTGTCGTGCGTGGGCGAAAGCGGCACGATGTCGCTGGCGGCCATGGGCGGCAGGTAGACGTTGAAGGTGTGGCCGTCCGGCGTGGTCAGTTGGACCCGTTGGCCGGGGACGCTGTGGAATTCCTTGCCGACGGAGGGATAAGTGGTGCCGGCGGGGGCGTTGATCGCGGTGGAACCGTCGACGTGGACGAAGAAGCCGGGGGCGGGCATGTCGCGGAGGAGGAAGTAGCCGGTGGCGTCGGTGACGGCGGTGACGCCGGGCAGGGCGTCGACGCGGACGGTGGCGCCGATGACCGGGATGTTGTTGCCGTTGGCGTCCTTGTTGAACGCATCGTAGATGTAGCCGAACAGGTCGGTGCCGGCGATGCGGGTGATCGGCAGGGTTTGGAAATCGGCGGTGGCGGTGCCGCCGGGCAGGCCGTCGCCGTCGGCATCGAGGTGGGCGCCGTCGCGGGCGACGATGATGCCGCCGTCGACCACTGCGCGAACTTCCGTAGCGGCGGGCAGCGGGTTGGTCGGGACGAACGTCGCGAACAGCTCGATGGCCGACACGCGGATGGTGCCGGGCACGCGCAGGCCGTTGGCGATCAGGTAGAAGGCGTTTGCCGTGACGGTGGCCGGGTCTACCTTGTCGGAGAAGTTGACGGTGACGGTGCGCTCGAGCCCGACGCCCTCTTCGCCGTTGGCGGGGGTGGTTGATGCGATCGCGGTCGGGGCGCGCAGGACGGACTCGGGGGTGTCGGTGGAGTTGCCGGCGAGGTCGGTGGTGCGGACGGTGAAGGCGTTGACGCCGACGGCGAGCGGGACATCGGCCAACGAGAAGTTACCGGAGGCGTCGGCGGCGGTGGTGGCGAGCGTCGCGCCGCCGGCGGACAGCAACTTCACGGCGGCGCGCGGCTCGGTGGCCCCGTAGAGCGTGACGGTGGCGGCGCGGGTATTGGCTCCGAGCGATGCGCCGGCCGGGGCGAGGCCAAAGCTGGCGAGCGCCGGAGCCTGGGTGTCGAGTTGGACTGAGAGCGGAAGGATGCGGTCCTGCCCGAACGAATCGGTCGCGTGGACCTGAAGCGCGTTGGACCCTTCGACCAGCGAAAGGGCGATGGTGTATGCGCCCCCGACGGCGGCGGTCATCGAGGCCCTGACCTGGCCGGTGGCGGCGTTCTCGACGGCGACATTCGCGCCGGCGGTGGTGGCCCCGGTAACCTGCGCGGCTTGGGCGTTGGTCAACAGCGAGCCGTCGGGAAGCGTGGCGGCGGCCAACGGGGCGAGAGTCGCGGTGAGCGGCAGCAGCCGGACGGTCGTGGCTTGGCGCTGGTTGGACTGCCATTGCGACAAGTCGAAGGCGTTGATCACGCCGTCTTTGTTGGCGTCGGCCTCGGCAACGAAGCCCGCCTGGCCGGCCGACTTGCCGTACGCCGAGCGGATGACGGCGGCATCGGCGGCGTCGACCAGGAGGTTGCCGGTGGCGTCGCCGCTCAGGAAGACCTGGATCTGGTAAGCGCCGGACGTGCCGCGGTCGGCGGCGAGGCTGAACGTGTAGTCGCCGAGGCCCAGTTTGTAGAGGGCGACGCTCTGAAACTTGTTGGCCAGGTCGGCGTTGACGTACAGCGGCGCGAGGGCGGCTCCGGCGGCGGTCTTGATCTGCACGGCGCCGGGATCGAGCGTGGAACCGGCGGGGGTCACCACCTGGAAGCCGAGCGTCTCGAAGCCGGCGGTGTTGAGGGTGAATGCGCCGGCGTTGAGGTGGATCGGCGTCTGCCGCGCGCCCGAAGGGGCCAACGTGCCGTCGAACGTGGCCAGCGTGTTGGCCGGGATCGCGGCCGCCAGCATCACGCGGCGCTCCAGCGCCTCGGCGGCGCTGACCGGCGCACCGCGGCGACGGCTGCTTCTACCCGACTTGTTTTTCTTGCGGCTCAGCGAGGCTGCGGAGAGGCTGCGCGCATTACAACACTCCTGTTCGAGGATCGGACCGAATTGTCGAAGCTATGGCGTTGGCCCTTTGGGAAATGGCAGGATAATCGTTACCGCTTGCCCTAGCCCGTTAAAACGGCCACATCCATGTGACCGCGCAGACGGTACAGGCCGCACAGTCCCACCGCAAGAAAATTCTGGTCAAAGTTTCATAAGAGGATGTGAGATGACGCGCCCCATGCCACGAAATGCCGCCCTGGAGCGAGGGTTTTCATTCGATGCCGTTTCATTAGAATTCGCGTTCGTCACACCCAACTCGAAAGGCGCGACATGTCCTTCACCTCTGTGAAACAGCTCAAGACCCTCACCGGCAACGTCAAGCAAGCCGCCGAGGCCGCCCTGAACGACACGGGCGGGCTGCTGCGGCTGGCCCCCTGCTGGGTGCCGCGGTCGTTCCTGCAACCGGGCAAGCGCCTCAAGCTTGACCCCAAGGATCTTTACGCGTTTGGCCTCAATCGCGGGGGCATCGACGAGCGATGGTTCGGTTCCACGACCCCTTGCGCGAACGACAACCGCACTGCCGATGAAGGCCTCAGCTACGTCGTAAACAACGGGCAGCGATTCACGCTCGCGGACGCGGTTGCGGAACTGGGGGGCAAAATCATCGGCGACTCGATCTGGTCGAAGTATAAGAAGTGGCCCGTTTACTCCAAGTTTTTCGACAACATGGGGCCGATCCCCCACCACATGCACCAGAACCGCCAGCAGGCGGCGCTCGTCGGCCAGGAAGGCAAGCCGGAAAGCTACTATTTCCCGCCGCAGCACAACGCGACCGGCAACAACTTCCCGTACACGTTCATGGGCTTCGCGCCCGGCACGACCAAGGGGCAGGTTCGCAAGTGCCTAGAAGATTGGAACAGGGGGGACAACGGGATCCTCGATCTTTCGTACGCGTTCCGCCTCAAGCCGGGCACTGGGTGGCTGATCCATCCGTGCATCCTGCACGCGCCCGGCTCGCTCTGCACGTACGAGCCGCAATGGGGCTCCGACGTGTTTGGCATGTACCAATCGCTCGTCGAAGGCCGCGAGGTGCCGTGGGCGCTGCTCGTTAAGGATATGCCCAAGGAGAAGCACAAGGACCTGGATTTCATCGTCGAGCAGCTCGATTGGGAAGCCAACGTCGACCCGCACTTTAAGGAGAACCATTACCTTGAGCCGATGGTCGCTGCGGGCTCGGAAAAAGACGGCTTCATCGACAAGTGGATCGTGTATGGCAAAGTGCATGGCGAGCAGCTCTTCACCGCCAAGGAACTGACGGTTTTGCCTGGGCACAAGGCGACGATCAGGGACAATGGCGCGACGAGCCTCATCACCGTTCAAGGCGAAGGTAAGGCGAACAAGCTGCGCCTCAGCTCTCCGAAGATGATCGGGTTTCATGAGCTGACGGAGGATGAGGTGTTCGTGAGCGAGGCAGCGGCGAAGGCGGGGGTGACGTATGAGAATACCAGCAGCACGGAGCCGCTGGTGATTCTGCGATACTTTGGGCCGGAGGTGAATGGGGATGCGCCGGCGTTAAACTACAAGGGCGCGGTGAAGCTTTAACTGAGAGAGGAGCGCATGCGCACGTCCATTGGTTTCGCAATTGCGGTGATGATTGTCGCGGCCAGCTGTTTGGTCGCGTTGGCTGCCGACGCTCCTCCGAAGCGCCCT
>JBBRIN010000429.1:0-4267 GCA_038221115.1 Tepidisphaerales bacterium | reverse complement strand
ATGCCGACGGACGCCGGCGCGATCGTCGCCGTCGAGGCGTCGTCGGGCAGGGAGCGGTGGCGGGTCCAGGGCTTCGGCGCGACCGTCCTGCTCGACGGCGACGGTCTGATCGTCCACGCCAACGGGACAACCGGCGGCGGCAGCGATCTGGCGCGCATCCGCCGCTCCGACGGCGGTCTCGTCTGGACGGCCGAGCGGGGCAAGATCAACCCGGCTTGGAACCCGACGATCGCGGACGGGGTCGGCTACGTCCCGAGCGGCGACGAGCTCGTCGCCTTCGATCCCGCGACCGGCGCCGTCGCCTGGCGCGCGCCGCTGGGGGCGGCCGCGTCGCGCGGGGCATCGGTCGCGGGCGGTCTCGCGGTCCTCGGCGACGAGAAGGGCACGGTCTACGGCATCTCGACCGCCGGCGGAGACATCGTCTGGACCTCCAAGACCGACGCGACGACGATCGGCCACCCCTCGCTCGCCAACGGCACCGCGTACGTCACGGCCATCGGCGGCGCGCAGGAAACCCTCTACGCGCTCGACGCGGCGACCGGCGTCCCGAAATGGCGCTACGTCTCGCCGGACGGCTCCCCGTTCCGCGGCGCGGCCGTCTCGGCGACGACCGTCTACATGCCGACGGCGGGCGGCGTCCTCTACGCGCTCGACGCCCGGACCGGGGCGCTCGATTGGAAGTTCGAGACCGGTCCGGGGATCGCGGGCGCGCCCGCGCTCGCCGGCGACACCCTCTACCTGTGCGCCGAGTCGGGCTTCGCGTTCGCGCTCGACGCCGCGACCGGAGCCGAGCGCTGGCGCCTCCAGCTCGCCTCCGCCGCGCGCTCCGGCGGCGTGGTCGCCGACGGCGTCTTCTACGTCACCGACGAGCTCGGCGCGACCGTCGCGATCGGCAGCGCCGCGTCGGCCCCGGCGGCGGCGAGTCCGGAGCCCACGGCGGCGGCGACTTCCGCCGCGAGCGGCCCGCCGACCGCCCAGTTCGTCTGGTCGGCGACAGGGTCCGCGTCCGAGCGCCTCAACCATCCGCTCTCGCTTCGTCTCGCCCCGGATGGGAAGCTCTGGGTGACCGACATCTCCGACCGCTTCTTCATCTTCGACCTCGACGGCAACCTGCTGGAAGTGTGGGGGTCCCCAGGCAAGGGTCCCGGCCAATTCGCGTTCCACGACATTAATCAGGAAATTGGAACGATCACATTCCGTCCGGACGGGTCGTTCTACGTGGTCGATTCGCTGAATTACCGGGTTCAGCACTTCGACAAGAACCGCATGTTCCTCGGGCAGTGGGGAACGAACGGGCGCGGTGACGGACAGTTCCTTCTGCCCTCGTATCTGGGCATCGCTCCCGATGGGTCGCTGTTCGTCGCCGACTATCTGCGCCACGACGTGCAGCGCTTCGATCCAAACGGTCGTTTCCTCGGCAGGTTCGATGGTGCTGGATCTCCGGACGGAGCGCTGGCGGGACCGTCGGGGATCGTTTTCGGTCGGGACGGGAAGATCTACGTCGTCGAGACCGACGGCAACCGGGTCCGCATCCTTGACAAGGATGGCAAATCGCTTGGCACGCTCGGCGCTGGCGGGCCGGATTTCGGCGGGCTCAACTATCCGAACGAGGTCGCGATCGACGGGCAAGGCTACTTCTACGTCTCCGACACCTACCACGACCGGATCAAGGTCTTCGACCCCGACGGACGGTTCGTCTTCCAATGGGGCGGCTCCGGCACAGCGGACGGCGAGTTCAACAACCCGACCGGCATCGCGCTGAACACGGGCGGCACGGTCTACATCGGCGACTGGCACGGCAATCGGATCGAGAAGTTCAAGATCGGCGGGCCGTTCCCGGCGCCCGCCGCGAGCCCCGAGGCGGCGACCCCGGCAAGCTGACCACCCTCACCTCACGACGACAGACCGCGGCCCCGGTGGAATTCCACCGGGGCCGCGGTCGTCAACACGAAGGAGGATCAGATCAGCGGAAGCAGCATGAAGCGGCCCGTCGTCGGGCGGCCGTCGGAGCCGGTCTCGAAGCCATCGGCGACGAGGGCCGGGGTCCATGCCGTCGCGCCGTCAGCGCTCTTGATCGCGGCCGGGCAGCATCTGAAGCGGGTGCTGAGCCAAGCCGGCTGGGGCCGTCGCCCATGGCCGAGTGGAGCGGCCGGCGTGGTGCGTCCGATGACGCCGATGACCATGGACGAACGCTGAGGACAAGACGCCATCGGTCTTTCCGCCAACACCTCTGATCCACGTTGGCATTCCCCAACGACATCGTGATGAGGATCGCCGTGATCACAAGCCAGAGCGCGGCGATAACAATGATTGCGGCACCCTGAACCCGAGTCACCTCCTCGTCCTCGTCTGTCGCACAAACGGCCGAGCCTGTTGAAAAACTCCCTGAGACGCTCGACGAGGGCAAATTTAGCTTCTCTAAACGCCATCGCGGGCCCAAAACCTGACCAAAATCAATACGTTTACGCTCTGTAACGGCGCTCACTTCGACCACGGTCGACTTTTTCAACAGGCTCGGCCGTTTTCGGGACGCTCAAAAACCCTCGTTTTCGAGACGGTGCCCAGTCGTCTCGGTCGTCGGGTTGGTTATGAGTTTTGAGATACATGGTGACCTTCCAGGCGTCGAGCTGGACACCACCACGGCGTGCGGTCCGCCACGCGCTCCATGATCCTGGGCAGCGGTGGGCTCGGCGGTGCGGACCACGGGCGGGATCATGATTGTCGTCGGGTCGGCCTTGCGCCGCCCTAGGAATCCTCGGCCGGCACTGAGGAACCGTGCGTCGGACCACGGCGCCCCAGCTGGGGCGCCGCCACTTGACAGTGATAGGGGAGGCGCTAAAGTCTGCCGCACCGCCGAGGTGCGCGGCCCCTCGCCGTCCGGCGCGCGGCGGGGGTGGAGACCGTCGCCGCCGACCGCGCCCGGAGGATGCGATGACCAACTCGCCAGCAGGGTATAGCGCATATGCCGCGTCTACCGGGCAGCCCCTCGCATCCGGCGAGTGGCTCGACGTCCACTTCGACGCCTGGCAGGTCGAATACGAGCGGGCGCTCGATCTCGTCGGGGTCCAGTCCGGATGGCGCGTCCTCGACGCCGGTTGCGGTGGTGGCAGCTTCCTGCCGTCGATCGCGCGGCGCGTCGGGGCGTCCGGCCATGTCACCGGACTGGACCTCGCCGCCGACAACGTCCGGCATGCCCGCGCCCGCCTCGATGCGACGCCCGCGCCCTGTCCCGTCCAGGTGGAGCAGGGATCGCTGTTGGCGTTGCCCTTCCCTGACGCCGCCTTCGACGCCGTCTGGATCGCCAACGTCTTGATGTACATGACCGACGAGGGCTGGGGACGGGCGCTCGCCGAGTGCCGGCGCGTCGTGCGGCCGGGCGGGTTGGTCGCGGCAAAAGAGGCGGACGGTCGGCTCTGGAACTTTTGGCCGATCCCGGACGCCTTCCTCTCCCCCATCAAAGGCGACGCGGCGCCCGCGGATTTTGCCGGCTTGCTCCAGACACGACTGCTCCCGTTCGCCTTTGCGCGGGCGGGGTTGACGGTCGTCCATCGGGAAACCATCGTGATCGAGCGATGGGCCCCATTGCCCGCGGCCGACCGCCTCTTCCTCGGACGGTTCCTCGCCGCGCGGGCGGAAGTGGCAAACGCCGCGCGGGACCGGTTGCCCGAGGAGGTCTGGGCGTTTTGGCAAGCCCAGGCCAATCCCGAAAGCCCCGACGCGCTCATCAACGATCCTGCATTCGCCTGCGTGGGCGGCCATCTGGTCGTCGTCGGGCGGGCGCCGGGATGACCAGCGCGACCGGGCTCGACGCGGAGCCGAAATGGCGGCAGCAGTGGGCCGCACTCGCCGCCACGAGTGCTCATTCATGCGGTTAGCAGGCCCGGGCGTGAACGGCATTTGGGATGAGTCGCACAAACGGCCCCTACAGTGACAGTTGGTTGGAGCGTGCGCCTAGGGGACTGGCGGGCCCGCCCCCGTCTCCCAAAATCCTCCGCAAAGCTTGGCGACGCAGCACCGATTTGAGCAGGTTTCCCGGGTCCTTGATCGAAGTGTCGCTGTAGGGGCCGTTTGTGCGACTCGAACGATTCTTCGTTCAACGGATTCTTGGCGCAACCTCGTGCGGTCAGCCTGCTTAATCCCGAGCGAATTTCCTCAAATTCGCCGATTGGAACGAGCCTCAAGCGGCCGGTTGTCGATCCCAGCCAGTCGTATTTGTAGTTATCGAGTAAGAACAGTAGAATAGGCCCACGTCGCTCCTTCGCCATCG
>JBBRIN010000428.1:0-4286 GCA_038221115.1 Tepidisphaerales bacterium | reverse complement strand
TCTTTATCGTCATCTTCTATCTGTTCGCGGGGGGATCATCGAATACGGGGCAGCAGTCGCTGTCGAACTTGTCGCAGACGAGCGCGGCGCTGTTTCAGCGGCTGAGCTACCTGCAACTGGCGCTGGTGGCGCTGCTGTCGCCGATCTTTACGGCGGGTGCGATCACGCAGGAGAAGGACAGCCAGACGTATGACATTTTGTTGGCGACGCCGCTGACGAACGGGCAGATCGTGCTCGGGTCGCTGCTGAGCCGGGTGTTTTTTGTTGTGGCGCTGCTGATCAGCGGGGTGCCGATCTTTGCGATCACGCAGGTGTTTGGCGGGGTTTCCATCCGGTCGGTCGTGCTGTCGTTCCTCATCGCGGCCGCGACGGCTTGTGTGACGGGCGCACTGGCGATGGCGATTGCGGTATTCAAGGTGGGGACGCGGCGGACGATCTTCAGCTTTTACCTGTTTCTGGTCAGCTACCTGGTGGGGATCTACCTGCTGGACCAGGTGAACTTCTTTCATCCGTTCACCGACACGGGCGATCCGGCGAAGCGCGGGACGGGGTGGCTGACGGGGATTCATCCGTTTCTGGCGCTGCGCGCGGTGTTCAACGACAAGACGTACCTGCCGCCGAATTATGGCGATCTGCCGGAGAATCTGCGGAGTTGGCCGCTGGGATTTTATCTGTCGAACCCGGCGAGCTTTTATGTGGCGGTGATGTTCTTTCTGAGCTTTGTGCTGGTGACGCCATCGATCGTGTTTCTGCGGCGGCTGGCGCAGTCGACCAACAGCATCAGGGCATGGATTCTTCAAAAGCTTCACGTGTCGAGCGGCGACCGGACGCGCAAGCCGCGCGGCGTGTGGAACAATCCGATTGCGTGGCGCGAGGCGAAGACCAAGGCGTCCGCCGCCCGCGCGGGGGTCTTGCGGTATGGATTCATCGTGCTGGGGGTGGTCGGGGCGATCGTGCTGGTTGTGATGCATGAGACGGAGGTCGCGCCGAAGCAATTCCTGTCGGCGGGGAGCTACAACTCGGCCAACCAGACGCTCACGGTTTACAACGGAGATAAATCGTCGGCCGTGACCTACAACGCGCGCCCCGCGATCTTCAAAGATGGGGCGACGCAGGTGATGCTCACCCGGCCGAAGCGCGACATCAGCGGAAACATCATTCAGGACCAGCAGCAGCGCTTACTGGATGACCTGAACAACCGGCTGGAGATCGTGAGCCTTCAGACGATCACCGACCCGGTGGCCACGCTCGCGCAAGCGGGGAAGCGCACCTACATCGGCACGTTGACGGTGCGCGACATTCGGCGGCGCATTGAGCTGGACGATGCGCGGCAATGGCTCTTGGGCATCGTGATCCTCGAGTTCTCGGTCATCCTGCTGATCGTGACCAACGCGGCGGCGTCGACGGTCACGCGCGAGAAAGAGGACGGAACGCTGGACCTGCTGTTGAGCACGCCGATCACGAGCCGGTATTACATCTGGGGAAAGCTGCGCGGTCTGGTGGCGTTCGTGCTGCCGCTGGTGGCGGTGCCGGTGTTCAGCATTCTGCTGTTTGTCGTCGTGGACGTGTTCCGGCAGGTGTTCGCGGGCGCTCCCGAGAGCGAATGGGTGGTGTTTCCGGAGGCGGTTCTGATCCTGCCTGGAACGCTGATCATCGTGGTCGCATTCGCGAGCATCCTGGGAATGCAGATGTCGCTGCGATGCCGCACGACGGTGACGGCGGTGATGAGCTCGGTGGGGATCGTCGTAGCGGCGTGCTTTGGACTTGGGTTCTGCGGCTACACCGCCGTTTCGAGCAAACAGCTGGATGTGATGGGGCTTGTCTTTGGATCGTTCAGCCCGTTCACGTTGATCACCGTCCTGATCGATCCGAAGCGATTCGCGGACGCCGTCTTTGAAAGTCCGGGGGATTGGGCGAGGAATCGGTTCGTGCTGTTCATCTTTGGATGGGGGGCTGTCGGCGCGTATTCGGGGGTCGTGTGGGCGATGTATAAGTCTATGGTGAAGAATTTTGACATGACGATTCGTAAGCAGTCGAGGTGAACCCAATGGAAAATCGCACCGACCGCCTCACGCCGCATCCGGATAGTCATTCCAAGTTCTGGCAGAACGCGCATCTGTACTTTGACCGGGTGTACCAGACGATGAACCTGGACCCGGTATGGCGGTCGGTGCTTTCGTCGCCGAAGCGGATCTTGACGGTGTCGTGCCCGGTCAAGATGGACGATGGGCGGATTCAGGTGTTTACGGGGTATCGCGCACAGCACAACAACGCGCGGGGGCCGTTTAAGGGGGGGATTCGTTATGACGAGACGGTGAACCTGGATGAGGTGATGGCGCTGGCGATGATTCAGACGTGGAAAAACGCGCTGGTGGATCTGCCGTATGGGGGCGCGAAGGGGGGCGTCGTTTGCAACCCGCGCAAGCTATCGATGGGGGAGAAGGAACGGCTGACGCGGCGGTATACCAGCGAGATCATGCCGGTGATCGGGCCGAGGCAGGATATTCCGGCGCCGGACGCGGGGACGGATGCGCAGGTGATGAGCTGGGTGCTCGACACGTACTCGATGATGGTCGGGCACCAGGAACTTGGGGTGGTGACGGGCAAGCCGGTGACGCTGGGGGGTTCGGTTGGGCGCGAGGAGGCGACGGGGCGCGGGGTGATGAACATACTCCGAAAATTTCTGGCGACGCAGAACAAAACGCTGGAAGGAATGCGCGTCGCCATCCAGGGGTTTGGCAATGTCGGATCGCACACGGCGCGGCTTCTGCACGAACGGGGGGCGATCATCGTCGGCATCACGGAGCGCGCGAGCGGCATCTTCGATGAGTCGGGGATCGAGGTGGACGCGGCGCTGCGATTTTACAAGGAGATGGGCTCGCTGAAGGATTTCCCGAACGTGGACGCGATTACCAATGAAGAGCTGCTGACTTGCGAGTGCGATGTGTTGATTCCGGCCGCCATGGAGAACACGATCACGGCGGAGGTGGCGCCGCACATCAAGGCGCGCACGCTGGTGGAAGCGGCGAATGGACCGACCACGCCGGAGGCGGATGAGATCCTTCGCGACAACGGGGTGACGCTGTTGCCGGATATTTTGGCCAACGCGGGGGGCGTGACGGTGAGCTACTTTGAGTGGGTGCAGGGGTTGCAGAATTTTTTCTGGGATCTCAAGCGGGTGAACGATGAGCTGCAGCGCGTGATGGAGCGGGCATTTGATGAGGTGAATGCCAAGGCGGACGCGGCGGACTGCGACTATCGAACGGCGGCGTACACAATCGCGATCAGCCGGGTGGCGGAGGCGTGTCGATTGAAGGGGTTGTTTCCGTGAGGGTTGCGTTCTACGACGGGGAGAAGATCGCAACGAAAAATGAAAAATGAAAGACGGAGAATGCAAAATGGTTGAGGGGAAGGGCGAGTAGCGCAGGCGAGCGGGCCGGTTGGGATGTACAATGGGGGGCATGCGATATTTCCTGGCTTCATTTGTCGCGGTTGCGTGGGCGCTATGGTTCGGGGGGCTCGTGGCGCTATTCGTGTTCATGGCGACTCTGCGCGACAGCATGCACGCCGATTACCACGCCATCTTTGATGCCATCGCGCCGCGGCAGTTCGCCATGTCGGAGCGGTTTGCCATAGTGGTTGGCGGATTTGCGTTAATCGTGACGTTGGGCCTGCGCGTGCTTACGCCGCACCGCGCTGTGACCGGGCTGTTCGTCATTCTGATGGCGGCGGGCGCCATCGCCGTGGCGAAGCCCATGCTGATTTCGCCGCGAATGCTCGACATGATTCATTCCGGCGATGTGCAGTCCGCGGATTTCCGAAGGCTGCACGGTTTGTACATGTTGGCCAGCTCGCTCGAAGTGCTGATTTTGCTGATCGCCGGTTTCTTCCTTCCGGCGGTGATGGCGCTGGTCTTGCGACCCAAGGTGGTGGGCTCATTGGCCGATCGCGTTGAATAGGCCGAACAGTTGCTCGGGGGTGAGTGTTTCGGGGCGGGCCTGGGGGTTGAGCGATTGGTTGGCAATCAATGCGTCGGCGGGGTATCCGGCTTGGGCGAGGCCCTTGCGGAGCGTCTTGCGACGGGCGGAGAAGAGTTGGCGGACGAAGGCGCCGAACGGGCCCGATCTGTCGCCGAGGCGGTCGTGGCGGCGCAGACGGACGAGGGCGGAGTCTATCTTGGGCGCGGGCCAGAAGGCCTGGGGAGGGAGCGTGCGGAGTACTTCGACTCTCGCGAGCATTTGCACCATCACCGTCAGGGGACCATAGGCGTCGCCGCCGGCGGGGGC
>JBBRIN010000427.1:0-4293 GCA_038221115.1 Tepidisphaerales bacterium | reverse complement strand
ATGCATTTTATCGCCAGAAGTTTGAGGGGGTCGAATTTGATCCGTTGAGCGAATCGCTTGGGGTGCTGCCGTTCACGACGCGCCGCGAGTTGGAACAGGACCAGCAGGATCATCCGCCGTATGGGACGAATCTTTCGTGCCCGCTCGATCGGTACACGCGATTGCACCAGACATCGGGCACGGGTGGGAGGCCGCTGCGGTGGCTAGACACGGCGGAGAACTGGGCTTGGTGGAAGCGCGTCTGGGGGATTATTTTCGCCGCGGCGGGGCTTACGGATAGGGACAGGCTCTTCTTTCCGTTTTCGTTTGGGCCATTCGTGGGCTTCTGGGGGGCGTTTGATGCGGCGGTGGCGCTGAATCGATTCGTGATCGCCGCGGGAGGCATGACGACCACGGCGCGGCTGCGGATGATTTTGGACAACCAGGCGACGGTCATCTGCTGCACACCGACTTACGCGCTGCACATGGCGCAGGTTGCGGCGGCGGAGGCGATTGATTTGTCGCAGTCGGCGGTGAGAGCGTTCATCGTCGCGGGCGAGCCGGGGGGGCACATTACTGCGACGCGCCAGCGCATTGAAGCAGCGTGGGCGGCGCGGGTTTTCGATCACACCGGCATGACGGAGATCGGGCCACTCGGGTTTGAATGCGTGGAGAATCCGAACGACGTACACCTGGCGGAGTCGGAGTGCATCGCGGAAGTCTTGGATCCGAAAACGGGGCAACCTGTCGCGGACGGGGAGCTGGGCGAGCTGGTGATTACGAACCTGGGCCGGCTTGCCAGCCCGGTGATCCGCTACCGCACCGGAGATCAGGTGGTGGTCGCGCGCGACCGGTGCGCTTGCGGCCGCTGGTTTACGCGGATGCGCGGCGGTATTCTCGGGCGGATCGATGACATGTTCATCGTGCGCGGCAATAATGTCTTCCCCGCGGCAATCGAGTCGGTTGTGCGGGGGTTTACCGAGGTCGCGGAGTTCGGCGTGGAGGTCCACCAGACGGGGACGCTTGCGCAGGTGAAGCTCAAGCTCGAGCCGCAACCGGCCGTGCAGAACACCGCTGAACTGGTGGAGCGCGTGGGGCGAGCGATGAACGACGCCTTATCGTTCAGGGCGGAGATCGAGCTTGTGCCGTGCGGATCGCTGCCTCGTTTTGAGATGAAATCGCGGCGCTACGTCAAGCGCGTGTCAGCCAACTGAACAACCGGAACCGATATGAAAACACGCATAGCTTTTTGGATGCTCGCCGTTGCGTCGACCGTCGCTCCACTTGCGCAGGGGGGCGACTGGTATCGCTGGCGCGGGCCGGAGCAGGACGGCGTCTCGCGCGAGCATGGGATTGTGGATAATTGGGATCCGAAGACGGGCCAGAACGTGGTGTGGAAGAACAACATCGGGTCGATGTCGAGCCCGATCGTCATGAATGGGCGCATTTACACCATCTCGCGCGCGGGCGAGGTGCCCGTTCACAGCGATGCCGGCGAGACGGTGAAGCCGGGGCCGATGACGCAGGAGTCGTACGTCTGCGTCGACGCCAAGACGGGCAAGGCGATTTGGCAGCACACTGAGAACATGACGCAGACGGACGTTCCATTCCACCGCATCGGCTGGTCGAACCCCGTGGGCGACCCGGATACGGGCAACGTCTATTTCTTTGGCTGCCAGTGCTACTTCCTGTGCCTTGACGGGAAGGACGGGCATGTGGTGTGGAAGCGGCAGATGACCGAGGAATTCGGCACGATTTCGACGTTTGGCGGGCGAACGCCATCGCCGGCGATTGACGAGGATCAGGTGTTCATCGCCGGCATCTCGTTTGGCTGGGGCGAAAACGCCCGAGGGCAGCATCGCATTTTCGCATTCAACAAGAAGACGGGGGAATTGAATTGGTCGGCGCCGACCGGTGGGATACCTACTGATGCGCCGCAGAACACGCCGGTGGTTGCTGTTATCAATGGCGAGCGCTGCGTGCTCTTCGGCGGGGGTGATGGCGGGGTCCATTGTTTCCAGGCGCGCACCGGCAAGAAGCTGTGGTCGAAGTTTATCTCGAAGCGCGGATTGAATGCGTCGGTCATCGTTGACGGAACGCGCGTCTACGCCACGTTTGATTTGGAGAACTTGGACAATCCGACGCTTGGATCGGTCTTCTGTCTCGACGCCTCGAAGCCGGGCGAGCCGAGCGTCCTATGGCGCCATGACGGGATTGAGGCCGGCTTCTCGTCGGGCACGATTCACGATGGAAAGCTTTACGTTCAGGATAACTCGGCGTACGTCCACTGCCTGGATGCCAATACGGGCAAGGCGCTGTGGAAACAAAACTGCGGCCGCATCGGAAAGGCGTCGCTGGTGTGGGTTGAGGAGAAGCTGCTGACCACCGACGGCAACGGGCGGTTCACCATTCTGAAGCTGAACGGCGATCAGAAGCCGACGGTGGCGAAGAAGGTCGAGCTGCCGGAAAAGCTGGGGCGCGAGTACGCCACGTATGGGACGCCGGCGATTTCGGATGGGCACATTTTTTTGCAGGCGGCGAACTCAACGTATTGCATTGGCTCCGCGGATGTGAAGCCGTCGAGCGATCCGATTCCGGCGATGGCCCAGGAGGCCGCACCGGGCGCCGATGCCAAGCCGGCGATGGTTCAGGTGATTCCGGCCGATGTGGTTACGCATCCGGGCCAGAAGACGCACTTCACGGTACGAAACTTTGATGAAAAGGGGCATTTGTTAGCCCGGTCGAAGGCGGAATGGTCGGTGGGTCAATTGATGATGCCGCCGATTCCCAAGCCGGGTCAGAAGCCGGATCCGACAGCCAAGCCGACGCCGGTGGGCAACTTGGAGGGGGAGGTGACGGCGGAGGGGGACTTCACGGCGGCCAAAGGAGCGATCGCTCAAGGCGGGGCGGTGCTGGCGAACGTAGGCGATCTGACGGGGCATGCGCGGGTGCGCAACCTGCCGCCGCTGCCTTGGAAGTACGATTTTGAGAAGAGCCCGGTCGACAAGCCGCCGCTGACGTGGACTGGGGCTGGCGGCAAGTACGCGGTGACGGATCTGGAAGGAAACAAGTGCCTGGTGAAGCAGATCGACAAGCCGGGGGCGCCGTTGTCTACGCCTCCCAAGGCACTCTATGCACGGGCGCGTACCAACTACGGCGCGGTCGACATGCACGACTACACGGTGCAGGCGGATGTGCGTGTTACGGCGGACATTTTGAGCGACTCGCGGGGAACGGTTTATAAGATGCCGGACGCGGGCATTATCGACAGCCGATATGTGCTGGAAATTCAGGGCTCGACGCAGTCGGCGAATATCCATGTGTGGCAGTACGCGATACCGGATTACACGAGCAAATCGATCAAGTTCGCATGGAAGCCGGACGTGTGGTACCGGCTGAAGCTTCAGGTGGTGCCGGGGGGTGACAAGGCGCAGCTCAAGGGCAAGGTGTGGCAGGCGGATGCACCGGAGCCCGCCGCCTGGATGATCGAACTGGAAGACCCGAATCCGAACCGCAACGGGAACCCCGGCTTGTGGGGCTTCTCGAACGACCACGAGATTTTTTACGACAACATCATCGTTACGCCTAATGCTCCCCCGGGACAGGCCCTTAAGTAAAGAGAAATGACGCCATGATCAAACTGAAACGTTTTGCCGCATGTGGCGTAGCAATGTCGCTCTTCGCTGCGCGCCCGGCGCGTGCTGAAGACTGGACGATGTGGGGGCGGACGCCGGATCGGAACATGATCACGCCGGAGAAAGGCATTCCGACGGAGTGGGATGTCGACAAGGGGAGCAACGTGAAATGGGTTGCGCAGTTGGGCTCGAAGAGCTACGGCAACCCGATCATCAGCAACGGGGTCGTGTACGTCGGCACGAATAACGAGGCGCACAAGGACGAAACATTCAAAGCCGACGCCGGCAACCTGATGGCCTTCGCGGAGAAGGACGGGAAGTTCCTGTGGCAGCGCATCAGCGCGAAGCTGCCGACGGGCCGCGTGAATGATTGGCCAGGTGAAGGGCTGTGCTCGACGGTGCTGGCGGACGGCGGGAAGATCTACTATTGCACGAATCGATGCGAGGTGGTCTGCCTGGATGTGTCACCGGCCCATGCGGGGGCGACGCCGCCGTATAAGGAGGTTTGGACGACGGACATGATCCAGAAGCTGGGTGTGTTCCCGCACAACATGACCAACTGCGCCATCCTGCCCTATGAGGACATGCTGTATGTGATCACCGGCAATGGGGTGGACGATAGTCACACCCACGTTGTATCCCCGGACGCCCCTGCCATCGTCTGCTTGAAGAAGTCGGA
>JBBRIN010000426.1:0-4302 GCA_038221115.1 Tepidisphaerales bacterium | reverse complement strand
CATCGAGTACAGCCCGATCACCCGCCTGATGATTGCCCACGGCAGCGACCGCGCCGACGCGATCTTCACCCCCACCAGCGCCAAAGGAGCCGGCAAGCCGATCCGCGCGCAGGAATTGCAATGGGATGCCAAAGCGGAGTTGCCTAAAATCTTAAAGGGCAGCGGCGGCTATCGAAATTAGGCGTCCAACGACATCCACGCGAGGCAGAACCCATGCGATTTGATCACATAGCGATCCCCGCTCAGAACATTCCGGAGAGCATTACGTGGTATCAGACGCACTTCAACGCGAAGGTCTTGTATCAGGACGCGACCTGGGCGTTCCTGCAGCTTGGAGGGACCAAGCTTGCCCTGGTCACGCCCACGCAACATCCGCCGCACTTCGCCGTCAGCCTTACGGAGGACGCGTTGGCGGACGCGGCAAAGCTCGCGGGCAAGCCCGTCGACTCTCACCGTGACGGCACTAAAGGCATCTACATGTACGACCCCTCGGGCAATGCTGTGGAACTGATTTCGTATCCGCCGGGTCAGACCGCGTACGCAAAGGCCGCCGGTTCAGACGAGCAGCCCCAGCCGTAAGCAGTTGTTGCGCCCGCACTTTTTGCGCGAAATTAGTGGATTTCCCGATCCTTGTCCGATACAAGGATTCGTCGGACGGCATGGATGCCGTCGTCATTCACTGCTCGCCACACCCATTTCACGCTCAGCTAAGGAGCCAAGGATGGCCAGGCTGTATTCCATCAGCATTCCAGCGTTCACCATCGCCGGCTTCGCGGCGTTGCTCGTCGGCTGCCAGTCCCAGACCTCCATGGTTGGTGCTCTGCCGTCGCCGAACTTCAGCGGTCCTGTAGCCATTGCGCCAGCGGCGCCCATGCGCGCCATTCCTGTTGCGCCGAAGGTACAGGCCCCCACGGTGCAGCCGCGCCCGCAGGTTGCCAGTCCCGCCATCCCGCGCGAGTGGATTCCGCCCGTGGCCCCCCGCAGTTGGCAGGCGATCGTCGTCCATCACAGCGCGACACCCGGCGGCGGCGCGGCACGATTCGACCGGGAGCATCGGGAAAAAGGCTGGGACGAGCTCGGGTATGACTTCGTCATTGGAAACGGCACCGACACCGGCGACGGGCAGATCGAGGTCGGCTCGCGGTGGACCAAGCAGAAGGTCGGCGCTCACGCCAAGACTCCGGACAACTGGTACAACGAGCATGGCATCGGTATCTGCCTCGTCGGCAACTTCGACGGTGTACGACCGACGGCCGCTCAGATGCGCTCGCTGGCGAAGGTGACCGCGTTCATGATGAAAACTTACCGCATCCCCGCCGACCACATCGTCGGACACGGCGACACCAAACAGACCGCCTGCCCCGGGCGGTATCTGAACGTCGCGCAGGTTCGCCAGATGGCCACCCATGTCCTCCTCGCTGAAGGCCGCCCCGTGGAAGGCAACCCGCGCACCGCGGGCAGCCGGGAGATGCTCGTCGATATCAAGGACAAATAAATCGCCTCACCACTGTGCCTCTTCAAACGGGCTGGATGGCGGCTTCACCTTTGGCTTTGGCAACAGCCCAATCATCGCGCGAACGAGCGACGCATCCCCCGCCCCCGATAGCCGAACATTCAACGGCGATCCTCTCAGAATCGAAAACTGCGAAGCATGCGGTTCCTGCTTGGCGGCGACGATCTCCAAAAACTTGGCCCTGCTGAACACCTGCGGCGTCAGCAACTGAAGAAACCTGGAAGCGGGATGAATTGCCAGGGGATTGTTTCCCTCATCCGTCTCGATGAGCGCTGTCCGCAGTGGCGCCGCCAGCGTGACGGCGGCATGCTTTTCCGCCGCCTCCATCAGGGCATCGATGTCCGAATAGGGCACCGCGGGCCGCGCCGCGTCATGCACGAGCACATGGGTCGCCTCGTCGTTTAGCTTTTGCGCGGCGGCCGCGCATTGGTCGATCCATTTTGGCCCGCCTCCCACCACCTTCACCCCGGAAAAACCGAAATGGCCGCCGTGTTTCCGCTTCGCTTCTTCGACGTCGGAAGGCAAAAAGACCACCTGCACCTGCTTCACATTGTCGCGATTCAAGAACAGCTCGACCGTCCGAAGCAGCGCCTCGCGCCCATCGATCTTCACCGCCGATCCATTGGTGTCCGCCCCCGTGCCCGCCGGTGCAGCCGTCGTGATCAAAACGCTGAATGTCGTCGTGCTCATTGGGCGTCTCCTCCATGTTGCTCAAGCCGGGCTGCGCGAAAAGCGCAGCCACGCAAGCATTATGCGTTCGGTTGACACGAGCCGCCAGAGTTTTACAATTCCCCGTCTATCCCCGTCGCGAGCGGCGCGGGCTAGGGCTCGTAGCTCAGTTGGTTAGAGCGCGTCCCTGATAAGGACGAGGTCGGTAGTTCGAATCTACTCGGGCCCATCAAATTGACCTTGCGAAAAGGTGCTGATTCACATCTCGCTGCCATCGTGTCGGTTTAGCTTCAGAAGCGCTTTGGCGCTGATACAACTTTACCGGATGCACTTATGAAGTGGTTTCCCTTCGTCTTGCGCGCTCTCGTCATAGCAGCGGTCTCATGCCGCGTTGAAGTGATCGCGGCGGAGCGCCGGCCCAACATTCTGTTCCTGGTGGCCGACGAGTTCCGGCACGATTGCCTTGGGGTGGCGGGGCACCCGATCGTGAAGACGCCGAATTTCGATCGGTTGGCTCGCGATGGCGTGTTACTGACGCACGCGTATACGGCCTCGCCCGTCTGCTCGCCCGCGCGCGCAACGCTGTTCACCGGGCGGTACCCGCAAGTGCACGGCGTCACCTCCAATAACCTGCCCTTTGCGCCCGGGGAGGTCGTGCTTCCGCAGATGCTGCACGCGGCGGGGTACACCACGGGCATTGTTGGAAAGCTACACTTGCAGAACCGTGAAGGGTGGTTTGATTTCGATCGGGTGGATACCGAGGGAAACTCCGAAGCATATCGGGCGTTCCTAAAGGCGAAGGGACAAGCGCTGACCGGAAATCCAAATGGCGCGGCGGTGCCGGGGTCGCTCTTTAAGAAAGATGAGACATCGCTGCGCATTGGTACCTCGGTGCTGCCGGAGGATCTCTATCCGGAGGCGTGGGAGGCGGACCAGGCGATCGAGTTCATTCGCCAGCAGAAGGATAAGCCGTTTTTTCTTTACCTGAGCATGCTGAAGCCGCATAGCGAGTTTGTCATCCCGGCTCCGTATGACCGAATGTATCCGGCGAAGGAGCTACTGACGCCGGCGACATTTCAGCCGAGCATCCCGCGGCCGGCGGATTTTCCGACGAATCAGGATGAAGCCGCCCCTGAAGCGAAGGAAGGACAAGCCGCCAAGCGGGCCGCTCGCGCGGGAGGCGGGGGGCAGGGGGGGCCGGGATCGCCGCAGCGATTGTTTATCAGCGATCCGGAGGTCCTGAAGGAGGCGACCGGCCATTACTACGGCGCGATCACGATGGTGGATAAGCAGATGGGCCGCGTGCTGGCGACGCTGGACGAGCTGGGCCTGCGCGAAAACACGATCGTCGTCTTCACATCCGACCACGGCAACATGCTCGGCGAGCGAAACCGGATGTTCAAAGGCGTGATGTACGAGAGCTCGGCGCGCGTCCCACTGATCTGGCGCGGGCCGGGAATCACACCGGGCAAGCCCAATGACGCGGTGCTGGATACCGCCACGGTGATGCCTACGCTGCTCGATTTGGCGGGGCTTCCCATTCCGGCGGGCGTGCAGGGGAAATCGGTCGCTACGTTGCTGCGCGGCGCCGGCGCCGGCCCTGGCGCGGCGTTCTCCTACCTCAACGACAAGATGGTGCGCAAAGGTGACTGGAAGCTGATCGTTCCGCTCGAACGCCGGGCGAGGGTGGGGAAATTAAGCAACCCGGAACTCTACAATGTCGTGAAGGATCCGAACGAACAGGACAACGTTTACGGCAAGCCGGAAGCGGCGGACGTGCAGAAGGAATTGACGGCGATGCTGGATGCGTGGACGGCCCAGAAGCCGCCGAAAATTGAGATGCCGAGGCGGTGAATCGGGGAGATCTTTTGTCAGCATGCAACCTGCTGACTGACTGTGGGTGAGATTTGCGGAGACGCTCGTTTATGAAGTCCGATTCGTCGGTCGCGTTGCCTCCTATCTTTCAATGGACCCGTCAAGGCCGCGCCTTGGTGTTCCTTCTTTCGGCGATGTCCATCTGGTGCCTCCTGGCCGAGTTTTATGGCCTCTGTTCGATGCGCACCTTCACGCTTTACGTCCTGCTCCCTGCGACGGCTGCCCTCATCGCCATTGCAATCCTC
>JBBRIN010000425.1:0-4314 GCA_038221115.1 Tepidisphaerales bacterium | reverse complement strand
GGCATCCTTGCCGCCGCCATATTGGGCACCGCTCTCGTTCGGCCTCCGTGCCATGGAAGCAGGTGGCGCGGGTTGTTTATCGCCGGAGGCATGCCGACCATGACTGGGCTGAACCCAGAAGTAGACCAGCGCACCGAGGCTCAGGACAAACGCCGACACGGTGACGAGAATAAATGTTCGCAAGGGTCCATCCTTTTGAGCAGTTGTCAGTGGTCGGTTATCAGTTGTTAGTAAGAGTTCAACGAACAACGAATAACTGACCGCCAACAACTACTCTTTCAACTCGATGTCGAGCATCTTCAGCACAACCAGGTCCTGCACGTCGATCAAGCCGACCGGGTGGTCAACGGCATCGACGACGGGAAGCTCGTCGATTCGGTATTGCTTCATGATCGCCATCGCCTCCGAGGCCAGCGCATCGGCCGCAATTCTCTTGGGCTTTTGCGTCATCACCAGCGCGACCGGACGATTCAGCGCCGATCCATCGGCGTCAGTGACGAGCCGGCGAAGATCGCCATCGGAGAAAATGCCCGTGACCTGATCCTGTTCGTTGACGAGGATCACCGCGCCGCTGCGGCGCTTAATGGAACTGACCTCGTGGAGAACCTGTCCCACGGTCAGTCGATCCGAGGCAACCGGCAGGTTTTCCCCGCGCTTAAACGTCATGGCTTCACTGACCTTGATCAGTTTTCGCCCGAGGTTGCCCGCTGGATGGAAAAGGGCGAAATCTTCCGCGCTGAAATCCCGCAGCTTCATCACGGTGAGGAACAGCGCGTCGCTGAGTGCCAGCAACGCGGTGGTCGACGCGCTGGGGGCGAGGCCCAAAGGGCACGCTTCCTTCACTTTTCCATAGCACAGAGTGACCGTCGCGAAGCGGGCGAGCGTGCTCGTGCGATTGGAAGTCATCGCGATGACCGGATGGTTCAGCTTCTTGATGATGCTGAGCATGCGCAGCACCTCATCCGTCTCACCGCTGTCGGACAGAATGATGGCAACATCGCCGCGGCGCAGCGCGCCGAGATCCCCATGCACCGCCTGAGCGGGATCCAGAAAATGACTCGGGGTGCCGGTGCTGGACAGGCTGGCCGCAAGCTTCCGCGCGATGATGCCGGCCTTGCCGATCCCGCTGGTGAGAATCGATCCCGGGCAATCGAGTACCAGCCGGACCGCGCATTCAAAGTGCTCATCGACGGCCGACGCGACGGCGCGGACGGCGCTCGACTCGGCCTCGATCACTTCAAGGGCAAATTGTCGGAGGTTTACGTCCATTGAATCGGCAATCGGGTGCCGCGAATCGAATTCCGGGGAAGGCGGTTCACCCGACACGCGATGCGCGGCATCCAACACCGTCTTGTGCCTTGTGGCCCCAGAGGCTGGATTATCGACCGCTCTCCACTAAAATCAAGGCGGCTTTCACCAAGGATCGCGTGGATTATCGCGTCGAACTCGACGTTTACAACGGGCCGATGGACCTCCTGCTCTACCTGATTAAGCGGGACGAGCTCGACATTTACGACATTCCGATTGCGCGTATTACCGATTCGTACATGGGCTACATGCACATGCTCAAGGAATTGCGCGCCGAGGAGGGGTTGGACATCAACGTCGCCGGCGAATTCCTGGTGATTGCGGCAACCCTGATGGAAATCAAGTCGGCCATGCTGCTGCCGAGACAGGAAACCGAGGCATCGGCCGACGCCGCCAGCGCCGCCGCCGAGCTAAGCGACCCACGTTACGAGCTCGTGCAAAAGCTCCTGGAGTACAAGCGCTTCAAGGACGCGGCGGCCGCCCTCGAGCATCAGCAGCGGCAACACCAGCATCGCTTCCCGCGCTATCCAGCGAGGCCGGAGGGCGAGGCGGACGAGCCCCCGCCGGTCGATCTGGATGAGGTGCAGGTGTGGGATCTGCTCGATGCCTTCTCGCGGCTGATGAAGGAAGTCGGCGTGCGGCGCCCGCGCTTTCATGAGGTCACCTACGATGACACGCCCATCGATCTGCACGCCGCGGATATAGAGGACCGACTGCGGCGCGAAAAACGGCTCACCCTTCGCGCGCTGGTCGAGGGGCGCAAAAGCCGCAGCGAGATGATCGGTGTCTTCCTCGCCCTCTTGGAGTTGATCCGGGAGAAGAAGATTCTCGTCACGCAGACCGAAGCGCTGGGGGAGGTCGAGATCGTGCAGGCGTCGGAGGAGCACCGCAGGACATTCGCTCACGCGTCGCTGCACCTGGCACCGGAATCGGTTGATGATCGCCCGATACCGCCGGAACAAGAGGCCACCGAGCCTGCGCCTGCCGCCGACGAGGATTCGTAACTGCCCGCCGATGTCATCTTCCGTTTCTGCCATTGCCGCCCCCGAACGAGTGGAAACCGCGCCGCACCGGCGTCGGATTCCCCTGACGCTGTGGGTAGGCCTGCTGGTGATGGTGGCCTGTGAGGGGCTTCTGTTCACCGACGTAATGCTGTCGCACCGCGGACGTATTGAATCGCAAGCAGCCTTCGAAGCCGTGGCCGCACCCCGCGGGCTGCTCGGCGTGGCGGCGCGCTGGGTCGCGGTCAACATGACGTCGGTCGTTTGGACCGGGCTGCTGCTTTTCCTGGATGGCGCGCTCGCGTCGATGCGCGGCGGAAGCCCCGCGCGCCGCCGCCCGCACCATTTCTGGCTCTGCTGCATCGCCTCCATCCTGATCTGGTGCATCTTCGATCTGATTAACTTCTGGGTATTCACATCGCGACAGGGAGGGCGGCCCGCGTGGTTTTACATCGGTGTGCCGCCGCAATTTCGCGATCGGCTGTGGGGGTATATCCTCGCCTTCGGCGCCATCGTGCCCGGGATGCTGATGATCGGGCAGGTGTACATGAACCTGGGATGGTTCGATTGGGCGCGCACCCGGCCCCAGCGTATGCCAGCGTGGATAAAGATCTTTGTGTTCGCCATCGGCGTGGCGATGCTGGCCTGGCCGTTGGCAACCCGCGATCCGGTATCGAATTTTACACTTTGGACGAGTCTTGTGTTTCTGCTGGATCCGATCAACCTTGCGCTGGGACGACCCAGTATGCTGAGGGACTGGGAGAAGGGCTGGTACGGCCGAACGCTGGCGGCCTGTGCCGGGGGTCTGAGTTGCGGCTTTCTCTGGGAGTTCTGGAATTACTGGGCGCTGGCGAAGTGGATCTACGATTTGCCGTTTTTGGGATCGACCTTGAAGTATCATTACTTCGAAATGCCGGTGGTCGGTTTGCTTGGTTTCATCCCGTTCGGGATGGAATGCTGGGTCATGTGGCAGGTGATCCGCATCCCCTTCGATGGACTGGCTGAGCCGCTCCCTGACCAACGGACGCTGATATGAAGCCGCCAATCAGCATGATTCGAAACGCCACCATTCACGACGTCCCGCGCATGCAGGCGATCATCAACAGCCATGCCGAGTTCGGGAAGATGCTGTTCAAGAGCTTTGCGCAGCTCTACGAGCACCTGCGCGACTTCGCGGTCTGGGAAGAGAACGGGCATGTGGTCGGTTGCTGCGCCCTGACGATCATCTGGGCGGACCTGGCAGAGGTTCGATCGCTGGCCGTCGACGCCAACTTCACCGGCCGCGGCATCGGCCGCAAGCTCGTCGAGTGGACGGCGGACGAAGCGCGGCGATTGGGCATCCGAAAGATCATGTCCTTGACCTACGAGCAGCGCTTCTTCGAGAAGCTCGGCTTTCAAGTAGTGGACAAGGATTCGCTTCCGCTCAAGGTGTGGAGCGACTGCGTGGCGTGCCCAAAGCGCGAGGGGTGCGACGAGATCGCCATGGTGCGAACGCTGGACGATGTGCCGGTCATCGCCGCCCCCGCCGCCGCCCCGACGCCGCGCGGCGTCAGTATCCCCGTGCTCGAATACGCCGAGGAGTAGCCGCGACGCGCCGAGCCGGTCTATGCTTGGGGGGCGTATGTTCACTGGCATCGTCGAGCGCACCGTTCGCGTCGCCTCGGTCAGCGACGGCACCGGCTTCGTCCGCCTGAATCTGGCGGCGGAGTGGAGCGACGCGAAACCAGGCGACAGCATCGCCGTCAATGGCGTCTGCCTCACGATCGCACAGATCGGCCGGCCGCTGGTCGGCTTCGATGTCATTCCCGAAACGCTGCGCAAGACGAACCTCGGCCTGCTCCAGGCGGGGGACGTGGTCAACGTCGAGCGCTCGCTGCGCGCCGGCGACCGGATCGACGGGCACTTCGTGCAGGGACATATCGACGCCACCGCCCGACTGATCGACCAAAGCACCGGCGAGCCGGAATGGCGGCTCACCATCCAGCCGCCGGCGGAGCTGATGAAG
>JBBRIN010000424.1:0-4319 GCA_038221115.1 Tepidisphaerales bacterium | reverse complement strand
CACCGATCGAAAGTACGACGCAATCGTGCTCGATGCCTTCCTCGGAGATTTAACGCCCACGCACCTGATGAGCCGCGAGGCGTTCCTGGCGATGCGGCGCGTTTTGAATCCTCGTGGCGTCCTGGTGATCAACACGTTCTGCGAATTTGAACCGGGCCACGATTTCTTCGGCGCGTCCCTCGACAAGACGCTGAAATCCGTTTTCGCCAGCGTGCGCATCCACGCCGCCGGCGGCGGCAATTCCTTCTTCGTCGCCTCCAGCAACCCCGACCTAAAGCTCCAGGGTGAAGTAGATTACCAAACGGTCCACCCCTACTGCCGCCAGGATGTGAGCGACGCCCTGTCTGAGATCGCCGTTGCCAACCCGCAGGATGGGATTGTCCTGACGGACGACTACAACCCCATCGAGTATTACGACGCCGCCAACCGCGAGACCTTCCGGCGGCAGATGGCTCTCTCCATGCGCAGGCATGCCAGTGCCGTTAAGAATTGAGCGGTCGCCGGAAAATATGCCGTGCTAAAACATTATGCCCCGCCCGCGATATTCCTAATAACCAAGGAGTTCATTCCATGATCGAATCCGACAATCAGAAGCGCGTTGCCGCCACCCGCCGCGATTTCCTCAAACACTCCGCACTCATCGCCGGCATGGGTGTCTGGGTTGCCACGGGCGAGCGCGCGTTCGGCGTTGACCAGGAATCTCCCAACGAACGCCTCAACGTCGCCAGCATCGGCATCGGCGGCAAGGGCGACAGCGACTCCGACCACGTCGGCAAGCACGCCAACCTCGTTGCCATTTGCGACGTCGACGAACAGCGCCTCGCCAAAAAGGCCGAGAAGTTCCCAAAGGCACAGAAGTTCACCGACTACCGCAAGATGTTCGACAAGATGGCCAAGCAGTTTGATGCCGTCACCATCTCCACCCCCGACAACCACCACGCCATCGCCACCATGATGGCCATCAAGCTCGGCAAGCACGTCTACACCCAGAAGCCCATGACCCACGACGTCTGGGAAGCCCGCCAGCTCCGTCTGGCCGCCAAGGAATACAAAGTCGCCACCCAGATGGGCAACCAGGGCACCGCCAGCTCCAAGCTCCGCGAAGGCGTCGAGCTGATCCGCGCCGGCGTCCTCGGCGCGATCACCGACGTCCACATCTGGACCAACCGGCCGGTCTGGCCCCAGGCCCCCAAGGTCGTCTCCCGTCCGCCCGCCATGGAGCCCCCCGATTACCTCCACTGGGACGAGTGGATCGGGCCCGCGCCCATGCGCCCCTATGGCGAGTACACCGACGCCAGCGGCAAGCGCGGCAAGGGCGCCTACCACTCCTTCAACTGGCGCGGCTGGTGGGATTTCGGAACGGGCGCCCTCGGCGACATGGGCTGCCATACCGCCAACCTTCCATTCATGGCGCTCAAACTCGGCCATCCCTCCGCCTTCCAAGGCGAATGCGGCGACCTCAACCCCGAAACGTACCCCTCCTGGGCGCGCGTCAACTTCGAGTTCCCCGCCCGCGAAGGCATGCCCCCCGTCAAAGTGAATTGGTACGAAGGCTCCAAGAACGGCAAGCTCGTTCACCCCCCCGAAGAACTCGTCACCAAGATCCTCGCCGAATACGCCAAGTCGATCGCCAAGGACAAAAAGGCCGCCGCCGCGGCCAAAAAACCCCTCGAATTGAACAGAAGCGGCTCCATCATCGTCGGCGAGAAAGGCATGCTCTATTCCCCCCACGATTACGGCGGGGCCTGGGCCCTCCTCCCCGCCGACGACTACCGTGATTACAAAGCGCCCGCAGAAGTTCTGCCGCGAAATGCCCTCGGCAACGATGAGGGCCAAAAGATCGAGTGGATCGCCGCCTGCAAGGGCGGAAAGCCCGCGCTGAGCAACTTCGACTACGCCGGCATGCTTACGGAATTCATCCTCCTTGGCAATATCGGCATCGCCAACAGCGGCAAGCGCCTCGAGTGGGACGGCCCCAACATGAAGTTCCCGAATGCCCCCGAAGCCGAAAAACGGCTCCGCCGCCAATACCGCCAAGGCTGGTCGATCTAGACTACTCCTTGTCCTGCGATGCGCCCGCCTTTACGGCGGCATCCCCATCCCTCGCTGCGGTCTGCGCAAGGAGTGCTTTCAAGGTCTTCACACGATCCGGTTGATCGACAGCCAGGTCTTTCGTCTCATTCGGATCCGCCGCCAGATCAAACAACTCCGGCGACGTCGCGCCCTTCTTCACCACCAGCTTCCAATCCCCGTGACGAATCGCTGACATCCGTGCATTCGGGCCGACCCAATAAAGGGTTCGCGCCGCCGGAGATCGCTCTTGTCCCGTGACCAGCGGCCACCGGTTCACCCCATCCCATTTCAGATCGCGCTCCGGCGCATACCCCGCTAGCCCGCATAACGTAGGCATCCAATCCACGACGTGCAGCGGTGCACTGACAACCGAAGGCGTCAGCGGCCCCGGCCAATAAACCAACGCCGGCACGCGAATGCCACCTTCATATACCTGCGCCTTCTGTCCGCGGAATGGGGCATTGCTCGCCGGAATCTTCATGGCCGAGTAGTCATCGGCCGGATAGCTCGTGTCGTTATTGGGGGTGCTGATGCTGCCGCCGTTGTCGCTGAAGAAGACGACGACGGTGTTGTCCGCGTGGCCGTTATGCCGGATCGCCTCCAGGATCTTTCCCACGCCGTCGTCCATGTGCGAAATACACGCGCCATACAACCGCAGCGCGGGATCCTGGATATGCCCGTCAAAATCCTCCCATGCCTGCGGCTCCTTAATCGGCAAGTGCGGCGCGGTAAACGGCACGTACAGGAAAAACGGCGTCGCCGGATCGAGCCGGCCTGCCAGAAACTTCACCGCTTCCTTCGTGATCAAATCGGTGATGTGGCCCGGTTCATCGAGCAATCGTTCATCGCGATGCCACGTGTGCGTGAACGGTCCCTCTTTGTAACGATGGTTGTACGGCCCGCAGCCGCCGGCGAGCGATCCATACGAGTGGTCGAAGCCAAAATGGTTCGGCCCCTGCGACGGCAACGAGCCGAGGTGCCATTTGCCGCACAGCGCGGTCTCATATCCGACCGACTTCAGCGCCGATGCCAGGGTGGTTGTTCCAAAGGGCAAGCACTGCGCATTCGTCGGCGTGGTGACGCCAAATCGACTCCAGTATCGCCCTGATAGCAGCGCCGTTCGTGTCGGGCTGCACACCGGCGCGACGTAATACTGCTCGAGCTTGACCCCCTCCGCCGCAAGCCGATTGAGATTCGGCGTCTTGATCACCGAGCCGTGATATCCCACGTCGTTCCAACCCAGATCATCGGCCACGATCACGACAAAGTTTGGATGCCGCGGCAGCGCAGGGCCGGCCATACAAATCGGCGCGAAGCTCAACGCGATACACAGGCTTACCAAAACGGCTCGTTGTGCGACCGATTTCATACGGAACCTCCATTGCACCTTACCAGCAGCATCAGTCGCCTCATTTCACAACCCCTGGCCCCAGCACCGGCTTGCCCGGCAGCTTCCCCGTCATCTTCCCATTCCGCAGCACCGGCACGCCATTCACAATCACGTCGCTGATCCCCTCCGGATACTGGTGCGGCTTCTCAAACGTCGCTTTGTCGATCACCGTTTCCGGATCAAAAATGGTCAAATCCGCGACGTACCCCGCCTTCACCATGCCCCGATCCGACATATTAAAGGTATGCGCCGGCATCGAAGTCATCCTCCGCACCGCCTCTTCCATGGAGAAAAGTTTCTTTTCTCGCGCATAGCGCCCCAGCACGCGGGTGTTGGTCCCATATCCGCGCGGGTGCGGCACGCCTTCCCCGAAAGCGCGCACGCCCGCGTCTGAGGCCACCGCCACCAAGGGGCTGCGCATGATGTTCTCCACCTCGGTGTCGTCCATTGTGTGAAAGACGCAACTCGCGTTGCCTCCCTTGAAGAGGGTCAGTACCGCCCGGCATTGCTCTTCCATGCTGACCTCCGGTGCCGGTGTCGCTGCCGCGTCGTTTAGAAGTTCCGCGCGTCCTGTCTCCTTCTGTTTTCGCACCTGCGCGATCTGCACGATGTTTTTCCCGTTGTATTCCGGGAACGCCGCGCTCGAGGCGATGACGACATACGACAGGCTTTTGCGGGCTAGACTGCCCGCGTGGTGCCGCACCATCGCCTTCACCGCTTTTTCAAATTCCTCCGGGTTCTTAATCTGCGTCCTTGCCTTTTCAACTCCCTGTTCCAGCAAGTCGTCCGGGATCATCGTCGCGATCGTGGTGTTCGATGCCGTGTATGGATATTGATCGAGCCAGACGTCCAGGCC
>JBBRIN010000423.1:0-4332 GCA_038221115.1 Tepidisphaerales bacterium | reverse complement strand
GCGCGATCTCCGGATCCTTCGTCGCGACCGCCCCGCCGTCGCCATAGACCGTCAGGTTCTTCGACGGGTAAAAGCTGAACGCAGCATGTTCGGTAAACGAGCCGGCCCGTTTGCCGTGATACTTCGCCCCATGTGATTGCGCGCAATCCTCGATGATCCACAGGTTATGTTCCTTCGCCAGCTTCTGAAACGCATCCAAGTTCGCCGGCCGCCCATACAGATGCACTGGCAGAATCCCCACCGTCTTCTTCGTGATCCGCCTCTTCGCATCCTCCGGACAGATCGTGTACGTGTCGTCGATATCGCAAAACACCGGCGTCGCCCCCACGTGAATCATCGGCTCGATGCTCGGAAACGCCGTCAGCGACGGCACCAGCACCTCATCCCCCGGCTTCAACCCCTGCGCAATGTGCAGCAGGTGCACCGCCGCCGTCCACGATGAGCTGAGCACCACATGCGGCACCCCAAAGTACGCCGCCAGCTCCTTCTCAAACTCCTTACACTCCGGCCCAAGAATGTAGTTCCCCCCCTTCACCACCTCCAGAATCCGCCGGTCGATCACCTCGCTGTGATGCACGCGAGACAACGGAATCTTCGCTGCTGATGCCATGTTTCAATCCTCCACTCAACCGATGCCAAGGCCTTCCCTCATGCGTCTCAGATGCTCGATTATCGGACGAATCTCCCGCGCCCGATGATCGAAAACGCGGCATTCTCTCCAAATCACCCCCTGCCGCAAGCCGCCTTCCTCCCCCGGGTCGCTTGTCCCCTCGCCCCCGCCTGCGGTGAGCGCAGTCGAATCGTATTCGGGGGAGAGGGTTAGGGTGAGGGGGCCTTACCTAATACCCAAAAGTGTTTGCAACAGAACGCCTTAAGACGTATACGAGAGTTCGATTTACGCGCGGGTTCGCCTATCGGTTCGCTGCGCATGAACCTTCCCCTCGCCGGCTTCCGCATGGCCAAGCCCATTTATAAAAACCTGACGTTTCAGGTCTTAACCGCCATCACCATCGGCGTCTTAATTGCCGTCGTCCGCCCCAGTTGGGGCATCGCTCTCGAGCCCCTGGGAAAGGGCTTTATCAACCTCGTCAAGATGGTCGTCGGCCCGATCATCTTCCTGACGGTCGTCGTCGGGATCGCCAGCATGGGAGATCTGAAGAAGGTCGGACGGGTGGGACTTAAGGCCCTCATCTACTTCGAGATCGTCACCACCGTCGCGCTTGCCATCGGCCTGGCCGTGGCCAATGTTTCCAAGCCCGGCCAAGGCGTGCGCGACCGCGTCAAAACCACCGCCTCCGATGCCGCCAAGGTTGCTGACTACACCAAAAAGGCCGAGGAGAAAAAGTCCTTCTCCGATTTCCTCCTCCACGTGATCCCCGACAACGTCTTCAAGGCTTTCGCCGAGGGAGATCTTCTTCAGATCGTCTTCTTCTCCGTTCTCTTCGGTGTGGCCGTCTCCGGCCTCGGCCCAAAGGGCGAGCCAATCGTGCGCGCCTTGGAACATCTCACCGAAGCGATGTTCCGCGTCGTCGCCCTCATCATGAAGGTCGCCCCCCTCGGCGCCCTGGGCGCCATGGCCTACACCGTCGGCACCTTCGGCATCGGCGCGCTACTCCCCCTCGTCAAGCTCATGGCCTGCGTCTACCTGACCATGGCCCTTTTCATCTTCGTCATCCTCTGGGGCATCTGCCGCCTCTTCAGGTTCAGCCTCTTTCACTACCTTCGCTACATCCGCGAAGAAATCCTCCTGGTCCTCGGCACCAGCTCATCGGAGTCCGCCCTCCCCCGCATGATCGAAAAACTCGAGCTGCTCGGCTGCCAGCGCGACGTCGTCCGCATGGTCATCCCCGCCGGCTACTCCTTCAACCTCGACGGCACCAGCATCTACCTTTCCATGGCCGTCCTCTTCATCGCCCAGGCCTTCGGTGTCCACCTCAGCATCTGGCAGCAGCTCTACATCATGGCCGTCCTGATGCTCACCAGCAAAGGCGCCGCCGCCGTCACCGGCGGCGGATTCATCACCCTCGCCGCCACCCTCGCCGCCACCCACGTCCTCCCGGTAGAGGGCCTCGCACTCCTCCTCGGCGTCGACCGCTTCATGAGCGAGGCCCGCGCCATCACCAACCTCATCGGCAACGGTGTCGCCACCATCGTCGTCAGCAAAATGGAAGGCGAATTCGACGAAGCGCGCTACCAAGCCGCCATCCACGGCCACGCCCTCGCCCCCGCCCCGCTGTCTCCCGAACTCGCCGCCGACATCGCCGCTTCCTAGCCCTTCCTAATCTAATCCTTCGCGGCTTCCTTCGCGCCCTTCGCGCCTTCGCGGCTCACCGTCTGCGCCCCAAATCCTGGCCCTACTTCCCCTGCTTCAACAACCACTCATACAACTCCTTACTCGCAAACGCCCCATTCTGCTCCGCTACCGTCTTCGCACCCACCGGCGTCAGCTTCGTCTCCGCCTTCCAGGCCTTAAACGCGTTCTTCACCGCGTCCAACGTCCCCTGCTCGCTCTGCGGCACGAAGGTCCAGTTCGCCACGTTCTTCAAAACCTCCCCCGCATTCCCCGGCGGCGCAAACGCTCCCTTCGCAATCACCGGCGCCATCGCCGCGAACCGCCCCGGATCCGCCATCGCCAACTGCCACACCCCCATGCCCCCCTCATTCAACCCCGTCGCATAAATGCGACCCTTATCAACGTTCATTTCCTTAGATAACTCGTCCACGCACTTCAGAACGCCCTTGGCAATATCCGGCGTCTTCCAATCACCCACCGCCGCCGGCAACATCGGCGACACCACCACGAACGGAAATCCGTCCCGCAATCCCTCGTTCCCCTTCTCCTCCATCAGCGCTTCGGGCCCGTGCAACACCACGTCCTTCCACGGCACGCCGATCGTGTGAAGCTCGTGCAGAAACACCAGCATCGGCGCCCGCTTCGTCCCCGTCGGTGAATACCCCTTCGGCACAAACACCGAACAAACCATCGGCGTCCCCTGCCCATTGATCTGCACCGGCACCACCACCCGGTGATGCCCCGCCGTTCGCGGCAACTCCTGCTTGCGATTCAAATACGGCCCCGACGCCTCCATCGCCCGCCGCTCCTGCGCGTTCGGCCGCTTGTGCGACAGCATCCACTCGTAAAACTGATCGCTCGCATAAAACGCCGGCCACACCCCATGGTCCGCACCCGGCACGATCGTGTTCCGCACCTCCGCCAGGTTGCCCTTCAGCACCCCCACCATCTCATTATCGTGATTGACCGACTCCCCATCCTGCGCCCCCGCGATCATCCACACCGCCACGTACTTCAACTTCTGCGCCGCATCCGGTGGCGTGGTGAACCCCGAGCACATTGGCGCGATCGCCGCAAACCGGTCGCCCCCCTCCATCGCCGCCAGCCAACACCCCTTGCCACCCATGCTCAACCCCGTCAGGTACACCCGATCCGGATCCGCCCGCACGCTCTTGATCGCCGCATCGACAATCAGCGACACCGCCTTGTACATCTGCGGCTGATCCCACCGCTCCCCGCGCGGTGGACACTGCGGGCACAGCACGATAAACGGAAAATAATCCTTAAACCCCTTATGATATCGCAACTCCGCCCCCGGCCCATGTTGGAACACCGCCTCCCCATCCGTCCCCACCTCTCCCGCCCCATGCATGAACACGATCATCGGAAACTTCTGCTGCGCGTTCGTGTCATACCCCGTGGGCAGCACCAGCGCATACGTCATCTGCACCGGCTTCCCGTCCACCCGCGCCACAAACTTAAACTTGTACTCCCCCGGCTTTGTCGGCGCCTCCTTCGGCGCATCCTGCACCGCCGGCGCCTGCGCCGGCACAGGCCCTTCCGCCCACGCCGCCCAGCAGGCACCGACCAAAAACGCGGCAACCAATACTCGAACAACCTTCATCAACGCTCCGTTTAACCCGTCACTCGGCGCACGTACGGAATCTTCATCAGTACCCACGTCGCCCCCAGGCTCAGCGCATACACCATCACCGAGGCGATCGGAATCCCCAGCCAGATGTTGGGCCATGAAGGCTCATACCCATGCGATAACCAGTGCTCGTATATGCCGGGAATCCAGATTCGCCGCATGTAGAGAATCTCGCGGAACATCGGATGGATCAGGTAAAGCCCCAGCGTCATCCCCGCCCAGGCTTGCACCACTCGCCGCGCCCGCGGCGATCTCGGCCATGGCTCATCGAACGTATTCACAAAGATCAGCCACGCGCAAACCGCCATCGTGATGCGGACCGGGCTCAGAAAATCGAATTGCAGCGTTTCCAGCGCCGGCGGGCTCTTCAGAAACGTGCCCGGATGAT
>JBBRIN010000422.1:0-4372 GCA_038221115.1 Tepidisphaerales bacterium | reverse complement strand
GTCATGTTCCCGCGCGGCACGATGCCGATCGAGAATACCGCTGGCACCGCGCCCGGCATCCATGCGGTTTTGGGCGAGTCGGTGGTGGGGAATGCGTTGCTGGATGATGTGTATTTTCGGGTGGAGACGCGTGCGCGCAAGACGGAAGTTGCCGGGGAGAAGTGTGAGCTCTTCATCATGCCGGGAGTGCCAAAGGAGATGAAGACCATGACCGCCCGCGACGTCCTCCCGCGGATCGCGGAACTTGCTGGTGGCAGCGGCGCAGGGGGGGCGGCGATCGTCTCGCGTACGCTGCACACCTTTGGGTTCGGGGAATCCAACATTGCTGAGCGGCTAGGGGACCTGATGAACCGCTCGCGCAACCCGTCGGTCGGCACCACTGTTTCGGGCGGCGTCGTCTCCGTTCGCGTCAACTCGTACTCGGAATCCCGCGCTCAGGCGGTCGAAGCGCTTGAGGCCACGGCCGCTCATTGTCAGCAAAGGCTCGGCGACTTGATCTATGGGCAGGACGACGAAACTCTACCGGACGTCGTCGCAAAACTGTTGATCGCCGAGGCAAAAACGCGCGGACGCATGCCGCTTGTCGCAACGGTCGAGTCGTGTACCGGCGGGCTGCTGGCGAAAATGCTGACGGATCTTCCTGGATCCAGCCGGTATTTCCGACAAGGGTGGGTCACTTACGCCAATGAGGCCAAGCAATCCGAAATCGGCGTTCCCGCAAACGTCATCGAGACGCACGGGGCCGTCAGCGAGCCGGTCGTACGGGCGATGGCTCAGGGGGGCGAAGCTCGCGCCGCGACCGACTTTACGCTAGCCATTACGGGCATTGCCGGGCCCGATGGGGGAACCGCGGACAAGCCTCTGGGCACGGTTTGGATTGCGCTCGCGGCTGGAGGCGAGGTCAGCGCCCGCAAATTCGTGTTCCCTGGCGACCGCGAATTCATCCGTGACCGCAGCGCCAGGATGGCCCTGACGATGCTCCGCTTCCGGCTCCTCGGCAAGCCTCTGCCCTTCTGACGCGCGCTGCCACACTGGCAGTTGGCAGCTGGACCCGAGCCGCGTTTGGCAGTAATGACGCGTATGGCTGCCGCTTCAGATACGTCTTCAAGTCATGCTCAATAAGACGTTTATGCGGATGCTGTGCCGTCCCGACGGACGGCACGTACGTTGTTATTGCACAGGCAGGCAGAGGTGCCGGAGCGCATGAACTGCCGTGAGATGTAATTTGGAAAGGCAAGGTGGCCCCCACGTCATCAACTCGTCTGAACGTGCTGCTGGCCAATGAACAGGAGGGCTGGCATCAGGTGGTTCGTCAGCTTCTTGAGCCGCAGGGCGTGCATACGCTGTCGGCGCGCAACGGTCGCGAAGCGTTGCGGATCATGGAGGAGCAGCCGATCCATGTGGCGGTGCTGGATGTGGCCATGCCGCAGCTAGGCGGCTTGCAGGTGATCAAGCGCATGAACGACCTGGCGCAGCGTCCTCCGGCGATCCTGCTGGCCGATCATCTGACGCATCACCTGCTGCAAGAGGCGCTCGGGATGCACGTGTTCAGCGTGCTGAGCAAGCCGGTGGATCTGAACTTGCTGCTGGACGCGCTCGCCCGCGTGATGCGTCGCTTTTACGAAAGCCGCTGGCCCGGCTCAGGAAATCATCAGTCATAAACTTTCGGTTCTCATTCATTCATTCTCTCGAAGGAGCAAACACAATGGCTACGAAGCTGCGTCCCCTCGGTGACAAAATCCTCGTCAAGCGCGTCGAGGCCGAGACCAAGACCAAGTCCGGGATCGTCCTCCCCGACAGCGCCAAGGAAAAGCCCAAGCGCGGCAAGGTGATCGCCATCGGCGACGGCAAGCGCCTTGAAACCGGCGCCCGCGCCCCGTTCACCGTCAAGAAGGGGGACGAAGTCCTCTTCACGAGCTATGCGGGGACGGAGATTGTGCTGGAGGGGGATGAGTTGTTGATCATGGCTGAGGAAGATGTATTGGCGGTCGTCGAATAGTTGTCGTGGGGGGTTACTGGCAACTGGCAACTGAACACTGGCAACTATCTGGAGTGAAATCATGGCAGCGAAAAAGATTGCGTTCGATCAGGAAGCACGGGAGGCGATTTATCGCGGGGTGAAGAAGCTGGCGCGGGCGGTGAAGGTGACGCTGGGGCCGTCGGGGAGGAACGTGGTGCTGGAGAAGTCGTTTGGGTCGCCGACGGTGACCAAGGACGGCGTCACGGTGGCCAAGGAGATCGAGCTGGAAGACGCCTATGAGAACATGGGTGCGCAGATGGTGAAGGAAGTGGCGTCCAAGACGTCGACGGTGGCGGGGGACGGGACCACGACGGCGACCGTGTATGCGGAGGCGATTTTTGGGGAGGGGTTGAAGAACGTAGCTTCGGGGGCGAACCCGACGCAGATCCAGAAGGGGATCAATCTGGCGGTGGAGGCAATCGTCGAAGAGCTCAAGAAGATGAGCAAGAAGATCGAGTCGAGCAAGGAAGTGGCCCAGGTGGGCACGAGCTCGGCGAATCAGGACGAGCAGATCGGCAAGATGATCGCCGACGCGATGGACAAGGTTGGCAAGGACGGGGTCATTACCGTTGAAGAGGGCAAGAGCCTGGACACGACGGTGGAGCTCGTGGAGGGGATGCAGTTCGACAAGGGATATCTGTCGCCGCACTTCGTGACCAACCCGCAGACGATGACGGCGGAGCTGGAAGATGCGTACGTGCTGATCTACGAGAAGAAGATCACCAGCGCCCGCGATCTGGTTCCGATCTTGAGCAAGGCGGCCGAGCAGGGCAAGCCGATGCTGATCATCGCCGAAGAGGTCGAGGGCGAGGCACTGGCGACGCTGGTGGTGAACAAGCTGCGCGGCACGCTGAAGGTGTGCGCGGTGAAGGCGCCGGGCTTCGGTGATCGGCGCAAGTCGATGCTGGAAGACATCGCGATCGTGACCGGCGGCACGGCGATTTTTGAGGAACTGGGCATCAAGCTCGAGAGTGTGGAGCTGGCGAACCTGGGGCGCGCGAAGAAGATCCGCGTGGACAAGGACAACGCCACGATCATCCAGGGCGCGGGCGACACCAAGACGATCAAGGGCCGGATCGAGCAGCTCAAGAACGAGATCGATCGCACGACCAGCGACTACGACAAGGAAAAGCTCCAGGAGCGCCTGGCGAAGCTCGCGGGCGGCGTGGCCCAGATCAACGTGGGCGCGGCGACGGAAGTGGCGATGAAGGAAAAGAAGGCCCGCGTGGAGGATGCGCTGCATGCGTGCCGCGCGGCGGTCGAAGAGGGCGTGCTGCCCGGCGGCGGCGTTGCGGTGATCCGCGCGGCGGCGAAGGTGTTTGGCGCGCTTCTGAGGCGGACGCAGAATGAGGACCAGAAGGTGGGCGTGGAGATCGTTCGCCGGGCCATCGAGGCGCCGATCAAGCAGATCGCCGAGAACGCGGGCGTCGATGGGTCGGTCGTGGCCCAGAAGGTTAAGGAAAATGAGTCGACCAACTTCGGCTACAACGCGCTGACCCACGAGTACGGCGACCTGGTGAAGATGGGCGTGATCGTGCCGACGAAGGTCGAACGGTCGGCCCTGCAGAACGCGGCGAGCATTGCGTCCTTGCTGCTGACGACGGATGCGATTGTCAGTGAGTTGAAGGAAGAGAAGGAACCGGCCGGCGCGGGTGCGGGCGGCGGCGGGATGTACTGAGGTCCGCGTTAACTGTCGGATGTAAATCGGAAGGACCGGCTGATGAGTCAGTCGGTCCTTCTTCATTGGTAGGAGAAGTCAGGTACAATGTGGGCAGATGGCGCGAGTTTACCTCGAGACGAGTTTCGTTAGTGCGTGCGTGACGGACCGCACGGATACATCGAGCGTTTACCGGCGAGAATCGAGTCGAGATTGGTGGCAGACGCAACGAGACCGTCACGACGTGTACGTCTCGGCTGAAGTCATTGCTGAACTATCCGCAGCGCCCGAACCAGTGGGACAGGATGCGTTGGCATGGATTGAAACCATCGCATTGTTACCGATCGATGCAGAGGTCGGGGGATTTGCCGACATTCTAGTGCGCGAGCGGGTCATGCCGGGGCCGGCGCGTGGCGATTCGATTCACGTTGCCGTGGCGTGCGTACATGGCATAGAGTATGTACTGTCCTGGAACGTGAAGCATCTGGCGAATCCGAACAGAGCTATGACCAAAAGCTGTGGACCGTGACCCGGCAATAAAAGCGGCGTACCTTGGGTGCCCTGATGAGACTCAGGAACCCATTTGGCAAACGAGTCCAGGAAGGATACGCCTCATGTCATCATCCATCGTTCCCCTCCGGCTTGCAACCGAGCCGGTCGTTTGTGGCACCCTCGAAGATTTCGGCCGCGCTGGC
>JBBRIN010000421.1:0-4381 GCA_038221115.1 Tepidisphaerales bacterium | reverse complement strand
AAGGCGGACGCCCGCGTGTCAACTCTTACCAGAGGACGTGGTTGTCAAATCGTTTGCGGGTGGTGGTGGATGGCGGTAAAGTTGTCGGCCGTGTCCGACGCAAGCGGTCATGCAGATGTTGGGGCGATGACGGCGCGGGGGCCGATTGTCTTTACCCGAACGGAGGGGGCGCTGGAGATGGGTTGGATGGGGCGATTGCTCGCCGGCGCGATCGGCGCGGCGTGCCTCGGCGTGTTGGTGGTCGCGGCTTGGCTAAGGCCGGATGCGCATGGCATCGGGACGCACACACAATTGGGATTCGCGGCTTGCGCGTTTCGGGCGAGAAGCGGTTTGCCGTGCCCAAGCTGCGGGTTTACCACTGCGTTTGCATACTTCGCGCGCGGGAACCTTTTAGCCAGCGTTTACACTCAACCGATGGGGGCGCTGCTGGCGATAGCAACGGCGACGGCGATGTGGGTGGGTTTTTACATCGCCGTCACAGGTCGGCCGGTTCACCGGTTGTTGACGCTGCTGCCGAGCCGATACTGGCTGATGCCATTAATGGGCTTCGCCTTGCTGGCGTGGGGATGGAAGGTCTTGTTGACCTTGACTGGCAGAGACGGGTGGTGAGGCGCCATGGATCGTGCCCGTTTCAGAGTTGTTTGACACCTTGAGGAGACCGCGATGGGCTTGAATCGAATCGGGGGCGGGGTGTTGCTGTCATTCATTGCGCTGACATGCGGGGGGTGCAACGTGATCGGGATGGGGGCGCAGTTCATGACGCAGCCGGGGGATGTGAAAGCGGCATACAACGGACTGGCCGGACAGACGGTGGGCGTGATGGTGTGGGTGGATCGTGGGCCGGCGTTGGATTTCCCACAGTTGCAGGCGGATATCGCCAAGGGCCTGACGAAACAGTTAAGCGACCTGTCGACGCCGAAAAAGGAGAAGGACAAGGACAAGGAAAAGGTTCCGGAGGAACTGAAGGGCATCCGGTTTCTAAACCCGCTGTCGGTGATGCGTTTTCAGCAGGAACATCCGGAACTGGCAGGGCTCCCGGCGGAAGACGTGGCCACGCGCCTTGGCGTAGCGCGGGTGATCTACATCGAGGTTTATAGTTTTCAGACGCGCTCAAACCTGTCGGTCGACCTGTTCCGCGGAACCGCACAGGCCAATGTGCAGGCGCTGGAAGTCTCCCGCGCGCCGGACGGCGTTAAGACGGCAAAGGCAGTCTATACCGACCCGGACATGCGGGTGAACTTTCCAGCAAAAGAGGTGGAGGCCGCACAGGTATCCAATCTGACCGAACAGCAGGTTTATCAAGCGACGGTGAATCAGTTTATCACGGAGGTGGGGGAAAAGTTTTATCGGCATCCCGGGACGTAGCCGAGCCAGGAGCGGAGAGAGCGTATGAAATTGATTATAACGTGTTGCGTGCTGCTGGCGGTCTTGGGCTTAGGGTCGGGTTGTCAAATCGTAGGGGTGATTGCTTCGAAAACCATGGGCGAGGGAGCGGCGCCGGCGGAGTATGAGCCGGCGAAAGAGATCACGCTGGTGGTGGTGGAGAACTACCAACATCCGGCGGATCTTCAGGGGCCGGCCGACCAGTTGGCGGAATTATTGACGCGACAACTCGAGGAGCACAAGGTGGCGCCGCTGGTGGCCCAGTCGCAGTTGAACGAGTTGCGGGCGGCGCGGCCCACGGAGTTTGCGAAGATGAAAATCACCGACCTGGGCCGCGAATTGGGTGCCAGGCAGGTGGTGTACGTAGACCTGAAGCATTGCGAGGTGAACCCGACCATCGGATCGGACACGTTGCAGGGACGAGTCGAGGCGTACGTGAAGGTGGTGGATGTGGCGAGCGGTCTGACGAAGTTTCCGACGGTGGGCGAGGGAAGGCCGTTCAAATCGTCCGGGGATTTTACGCCGGAGGAGGGGAGCCATACGGCGTTAGCGATGCGGAACCAAATGATCGATGAACTGGCGGTGGGGATCGGGCAGTTGTTTTATGCAACGGCGGGGAAATGAGCGGTGAAGCTCGAATGACAGCGTGAACGGGCCACACCGCCGTCAGAACTTTTCGGGGTGATCGTACCTTTGCGCTTCGCCCGTCTCAAAGGGGTCGTGCAGCAGCTTGATGGGCGTCACACTCGACAGATCAAGGTCGATCGTGCCCTTTTCGGGCACCGGATTGGCCAGTAGAACCGGGCGGAGGACTCGCTCGATGTTGGCCAGAAAGCTCTGAATATCGAGCCCCATGAAGATGGGCGGCAGATCCTTGAATTTGGGAGGATAGCTTTGGTGGAGGCTGATGACGCCGCGCGGGTTGGAGCGGCGGTAGTGTTCGAGGGCGACGGCGCACTGAATGAGGCCCTGATAGAAATTGTGCTTGAGGCCGAACGCCATGTGCCACGCGTCTTCCCACGTTTCGTGGGCCTCGAAGAACTCGTGCTCGTTGAAGAGCTGAATGCCGTCGTAGTAGAGTTTTCTTTCGAGATCAGGAGACATGGGGGGGGGAGAGGAATTACGAATGACGAAGTGCGAATTCACGAATGAGAACAGTCATGGGAATTCGGTCATTCGTTATTCGTCATTGATTCGTGAATTCGAATTTCGTCATTTGTCATTCGCGCAGCGCTCAGGCTTGCTTGGGTTTTTCGCCTTGATACAGGTCCAGGTAAAAATAGAGCATTTCCTTGTCGCCTACCTTTTTGGTCTTCGAGTGGTGGAAGCGGAATTTTTCGAAAAGGCGGATGGCCGGCTCGCGATCGACGAACGTGTCGAGGGTCACCTTGAGGTACGCGTTTTCGTTGCAGAAGCGAACGGCGGCTTCGACGAGGCCGGTGCCGATGCCGCGGCGGCGATGAGACTTAGAGACGCGAAGGCGGCGGATTTCGGCGACGCCGGCCTCGTGGCTCTGGACCCCGATCGTGCCGACGACGTCGCCGTCCAGCGTCTGCGCGACCCAGAAGTGGCTGCCGCGCTTGCTCATGTACGCCGAGACGATGTCGTCGATGTCAAACCCAGTGTCGTTCTCCGCGAGCTTGCCGGCGAGGAGCCCTTCCTTATAGAGCTTGCGGCAGGCCGGGAGGTCGGCATCGCAGAAGCTACGAATGTGAAAAGCCGGCCCGGCATGTGAATCGGAACTGGGATCGGGAGTGGGTGACGGAGGCGACAACATCTGGACGCATTGTAGCAGTCGGGACGCGGCGCGGAAACCGCGCAAACGGAGTGAGCTCAACCGACGATCACGCGCTCGAGCTTATCGGTGGCGGTGTCGAGCAGGGCAACCGTTTTGTAGTTAGCCCGGTAAAGCGCCCCGGGATTAATCAGGCGCATGCGCCCGATACGCTGATCGTTGAAGACGTGGGTATGGCCCTGCAGGAGGTAATCGTGTTGTTGTGATTTAACGATCTCCGCCTTCTGCGACGCGTTGTCGCCATGGATCACCGCGAAGCGTTTGCCGTCGAGAATGAGATCGGCGGCTCGGCCCGCGCAGGTGACATTCAGGTTTTGCGCATAATCTTCGAGCGCGCGAACGTCCCAATCGTTGTTGCCCCAGACAAAGGTGACGGCCGGGAGG
Source organism: Tepidisphaerales bacterium (assembly GCA_038221115.1). GTDB lineage: Bacteria > Planctomycetota > Phycisphaerae > Tepidisphaerales > Tepidisphaeraceae > JANXVV01. The sequence goes on along the minus strand of JBBRIN010000421.1, from coordinate 819 downwards.
CCGGCGAGGCAGTCGAGCACCTCCTCACCGCCGACGTCGCCGCAGTGGATGTAATGTTCGGCGCCGCGGCCGCGCAGCATGTCGATCGCGGCGATCAGCGGATTGGTGCGGCTGTGCGTGTCGCTGAGGATGGCGATGAGCATGGACAGATTCTAAGGGCTTGCGTCGCCGCGGGTCTATCGGGACGATGGCACGCGAAATTTCATGCTCGCGTCACTTGCCGCCAATTCGCCGATCAATGAACAAACGATGTGGTGGATCGTTGCCGTTGGAGGGGCGGGCGTCCTGTATCTATTGATGCGGCCGAAGGGAAAGAGGCCTGATCCCCTCGGAGCGCCAAAGTTCTCGCTCTCGCGCCAGCGCGACGTCGAGCAGCAGATGCAGAACCTGCTGGTGGAGCTGTCGTCAATGGCGCGGCAAATTACCGCGCAGCTTGACACCCGCGCGGCGCGGCTGGAGCTGCTGCTTAAAGAGGCGGACGAGCGGCTGGCGGAGCTGCGGACGGCAATGCCGGGGAACGGAGAACCCAACCCGCTTCCCTCCCTTCCGCCGGTTGTCGAAATGAATCCGGAGCCGATAGCGACCGCCGCAGAGGAGCCGATGGCGCTTCCCGTCGTGACGCCGCAGCCGTCGGAGAATCGACACGCGGAAGTTTATCGCCTCGCGGACCAGGGAATCGAGGCGAACGAAATCGCGCGAGCGGTCAATCGTCCCACGGGGGAAGTCGAGCTGATCCTGGCGCTGCGTCCCAAGTGACCGAGATCCGCGCTTCCCAATGACTACCGAGGCCGGTACAAGTGCGGGGCGTGGACCTGTTTT
>JBBRIN010000420.1:0-4386 GCA_038221115.1 Tepidisphaerales bacterium | reverse complement strand
TCGTCCACGTCGAAGACGGTGATGCCGCCCGCGCGGGTTCCCGCGGCCGATCCACCTGCCATCGAGCCGCCCGAGCGGGTTGGCGAGGGGACACCGCCCAGCGAGCCGGAAAGGCCAAGGTCCGCCGCAAGGGCCGTGTCTTCCTTGGTGACCGCAGCCCCGGGCGACTTGCCGAAATCGGTGTCGGCCAGCGAGATGACCCCGCTGCCGCTGGCGCCGATGCTGTCGCCGGCGAGGTTGATCAAGCCGCTGTCAGAGCCGCCGACGTCGCGCGCGCCGCCGCCGGACATGTCGGCCTTGAGCTGATCGACCTGATCGGCCTTGAACATCAGGCGCGGGCCGTCGCGAAACTCGCGCAGGCGGCCTTCGCGCGCGAACTGCCGAATCTCCTCTTCAGATTTGCTGAGGGCCGTCTTCGTCTCCTCGAGCGTGTAGAACATCTTTGCCATCATGGTGCGGCTCCTGCTGTGATGTCTCTGTCGGTCCGGCGCACCGGCGGCTCATCCGCCGGCGCCTTAAGCATTGGCTATTGATTCGGATCGCGTGGCGGCTGCGGATGGTCGGCCTGCTTTGCGGCGGGCGCGCCCCCCTGCTCGGCCTGGCGACGAATCTGCAGTTCCTTCTCCCACAAGCGGCGAATTTCTTCCGTCGGCGGCGACGTGCTCACATCGTGCATCTCGCGATCGTACTTATAGGACCGGGCGGCCATGAACTGGAGGTGGCGCTCCACCGGGCTGTATTCGTAAGCAACCAGCGTCTGCCGGTCGACGTCGAGCAGGTAGCATCCCCACTTGTTGATCGCCATCTGGCCCGGCATGACGAAGACGCCCGCTCCGCCGGCGATTGGCGGCTGAAACTGCCCCATCGCCGGCGACACCAGCGCCGGCCCGCCGCGAGAGAGCATCACCACAAAAATCGCCGCCAGAAGGACTGCATTCACCCAAAGCACCAATACAACCGGGTTCCTGGGACGCGGAGAATTCATGGGGAGATCAACCGGTTCGCTGTACTGCGGCATGCGCTCTCGTCGGAAACCGGCGCGACTTTGACGCGGCGCGGCTCGAAGTTCCGATACTTAGTTCGCATTATACGACGGCCAACCCCCGTCGCAAGTTTAACTTGTGTGTGGCGACAGCGGTGGGTGTGACGACTCACCATGACGAGAACCATGCCGCGCCGCTTGCCGACCATCAGCTTTCCATCGTTGCTCGGGTCCACCCCCCTCCTCGCGCCGCGAGCCACGCCTCCTTTCCAGCTTCTGCTGCCATGGGGGTTTCTCTACCACCAATTACCCCTGCGAATCTGCGGACTTGCAACGGCGCTGGCGGGTTACCGAATTCTCCATTTGTCCGACCTGCACCTGCGCCGCCTTTGGGGGCAGCCATACGACCGATTGATCGAGCGCATTCGGGCCAATCCGCCTGGCCTCATCTTGTTCACCGGCGACTTCACCGACGATAAGTGCGACCATCGGCTCTCTCTGCCTACCGTGCAGCGGCTGTTTCGAGCGCTCGCGGAAGCAGCGCCGGTGTATGCCATTCTGGGGAACCATGACCCCGATGTGCTCGCGCCCTATGTCGCCGAGTTGGGCGTGACGTTCATCACCCATCGGCGGGTGGTCGTCGACGTTGGATCGGCCCAACTTGAACTGATCGGTTTCCCCGGAACCGCGCGGCAGGATCTGGATCGTGAATTCTGTCGTGAGCTGCCCCCGCGGCGCCTCGGCACGCCCCGCATCGTTCTCTGCCACTACCCTGACTTGTTTCCGGCGGCGCTGAACCTGGACCCTGATCTCTACCTCGCCGGCCACACGCACGGGGGACAGATTTGTCTGCCGACCGGGCGGGCCATCATCTCACACGACCGCATGCCCAAGCGGTTCGCCAAGGGCGTTCACCGGGTCGGGGCAACGACCTACTGCGTCACCAATGGCTTTGGATTCACGGGGCTGCCGTTTCGATTGTTCTGCCCGCCGGAGACTGTCGAGTTCACGCTGGAGGCGGACACTTCTTCAGCAACCAGGTGAGCAACGCCACCAGCGTCAAGCCATCCAGCAGCTCATTTCGCTCGAGCATTGTTTCGATTTCGCTGCGCGCGAACCACCTGACCTCGTGGATCTCGCCGGCAAGCATGCCCTTGGCCTCGCGCAATCCCCTGGCGCGGAAGAGGCGAAACGTCTGATTGGTTGTCCCAGGGTTCGGATGAAACCAGTACAGAGGCTCGACGACATCCGCGTCGTAGCCGGTCTCCTCGCGCAGCTCGCGGCGGATGGCGGCCTCGGCGGTCTCGCCCTCCTCCATGCCTCCCGCTGGCAGAGACCAGAGCAGCTTTTCAACTGGATGCCGCCACTGCTGAACCAGCAGCACGCGCCCCGCCTCGTCCTCTGCCACGACCCCGGTGGCCTGACGCGAGTGCGCGATCACATAGTAGTCCACCTCATGGCCGGCCGGGTGCCGCAGGCGATCGCGCTGCACGCCGTAAAAGGGTGTGCGCAATACGGCTTCGCTGCGCAGCTTTCGCCAGATGTAATCCATGTTCCCTTAGCTCGGCCGGCTGAAATGCGCCACCCCCGGCTGGGCAATACGCCGGAAATCATCCATGCGCATCGTGACGGCCTCCTCATGCGACCCGGCTTGAAACGTCACCTCGCGCATGCCTGCCAGCGAGTAATCCATCACCGTCGGAATCCCGAAGATCGCGCCGATCGGCGGCTCAGCGCCCACCTCGCAGTCCTCGAACAACTGCCCAACCGTCACCTCGTCGGCGACTTTCATCTCGTCAGCCCCCAACTCGATGCGCAGCGCCTCCAGGTCGATGCGGTGCGATGCGGGGAGCGCACACAACACGAACTGCCCATCCGCCTCCACCAGCACCGGCTTAATCACCTTATGGCCGGACACGTGCTCCCGCTGCGCCAGATCCTGTGCGGAAAACACCGGCTCGTGCTGCAACACGCGGTAGGTAATCCCCATTCGATCGAGAAACGATTGAACGCGCATAACAACCTCCTGTCGCGTTGGAATTTGAAGATGTGCCACCCCGAACTCTACCGCGCCCCGCCCGACCCACCAACTAAAATACCTGCCAAATGAGCTTTCGATGAGACCGATCCGGTTGCGATAGGATCGGCCATGTTCTAACCTTGAATGAGAAGGGACATCCACCATGTTCGGCGATGGGTCGCTTACATTTCGGGAGTATGCGATGCGCGAGCCCGTTCCATTGGCGATGATCCATCAGGCCGTTCTCGATTTTCTGCGCGGCCTGAACGACGTCGCCATCTTCGGAGCGCAGGCGGTGAACGCATATGTTGAGGAGCCGCGCATGACGCAGGACGTGGACCTGCTGTCGGTGCATGCATCGGAAGTTGCGGCTCAATTGCAAGAACACCTGGCGGATCGCTTCAAGATCGCCGTGCGCGTTCGCGAAGTTGCCGACGGCCGAGGCTTTCGGCTGTTCCAACTGCGAAAGCCAAAAGATCGTCATCTGGTGGACGTCCGCCTCGTCACCGAACTGCCGCCAACGCAACGCGTGGCGGAGGTACTGGTCGTCAGCCCCGCGGAATTGATCGCTAACAAGGTTGTGTCATATCACGCGCGGCGGGGGCAACCCAAGTCAGGTACCGACTGGCGCGATATCGCGGTTCTGCTGCTGACTTTCCCCGAATTGAAGAGCGAGACCGGACTGGTTCTTGACCGCCTAACAGCCGCCGGCGCAGGACAGCCGGTGCTGAACGTTTGGAAGCAGATCGTCGCCCAGGAGATTACCGCCGAGGACGAGGACGAAGGCTTCTGAAGCGATTGAAAGGGGACTGCCACGTGCCGCGCACATACCCCCTCTTTACGCCACCGCCGCCTCGCGCTCCGCTCGCTCCACGTCCTTGATCCGCCCGTTTGCCTCCACCTGGTCGAACTTCACCGCCACGCGCTTGCTCACGCCCTGCTCCTGCATCGTCACGCCATACAACATGTCGCAAATCTGCATGGTGCGTTTGTGGTGCGTGATGATGATGAACTGGCTGGTCGCAAGGAACTCCTGCACGATGAGGCCGAAGCGCTGGTTGTTGGCCTCGTCCAGCGGCGCGTCGACTTCGTCCAGGATGCAAAACGGGCTGGGCTTGCTCTTGAAGATGCTCATGAGCAGCGCGATGCAGGTCATGGCCTTTTCGCCGCCGCTGAGCTGGCTGATGCTGACGGGCTTCTTGCCAGGCGGGCGGGCGATGATGTCGATGCCGGCGTCGAGCACGTCCACGCGCTTCATGATCGGCAGCATCGTCTGCCCGTCCGGCCCGATCTGCTTCGCGGCCTTCTTATCTTCGACTTCGGTCTCAAGAAAAATATCCGCCGAGCCGCCGCCAAACACCTTGCGAAACATCCCCTGAAAATG
>JBBRIN010000419.1:0-4394 GCA_038221115.1 Tepidisphaerales bacterium | reverse complement strand
CAATCTTTTTCCGGACTATGCGACGCTCGGCGCGCCGGATCGTTCGCAACTTGGAACCGACAGCTACAGCGATTACCTGGAGCGATTTGTGCGGGAAGTCAAGCCCGAGCTGATCAGCTATGACAACTATCGCGTGCAGTTCTCTGACGATCTGAAAAGGGCAAACCTCGCCAACAGCTACTACCAGAACCTGCTGGAGGTTCGGCGTGTGTCGGCCGTTCATGGGCTGCCTTTCTGGAACATCGTTTCGTCGAACCAGATCCGACCCCAGACGCCCGCGCCTTCGCCGGCCAACTTATTGTTTCAGGCATATACCATCTTGGCGGCGGGGGCGCGAGGGCTGACGTGGTACACCTATTACTCCGGGGGATACCACTATGCGCCCGTCGATAAGAACGGCGATCGAACGGTCACCTGGTCGAACCTGAAGATGGTAAACGATCAGGTCAAGATCCTGGGGCCGCGGATGCTGAAGCTGCGGAGCACCGGTGTGTACTTCAGCGCCCCGGCGCCGGTGAAAGGATTGACCGAGCTGCCCGGCAGGGTGGTGAAAGCGGTTGAGTGCGCGCCACCGGTCATGGTGGGTGAGTTTTCGGGCGAGGGCGATGAGTCCTGGGTGATGATCGTCAATCTCAGTTTGCAGGATTCGGCCAGGATCAAATTGACATGGGGTGGGAAGCCGGGTGGGGCCCAGATCATGTCGGCGGTGGATGGATCGCTGGCGTCAATCGAGGCGAACACAATGCTCTTGGCGGCAGGCCAGGGGGTGCTTGTAAAGGCACCATGATGTCCGCAAGACATCGCGCGGAAGGGATGGCGCAGACCTACACGACAAGCCGAGAAACGTTGTCGCCGCAGCTGAATTTTGTTGCCCTGATTGTCAATCTGGGGTATTAGGATATTCCGCAATCAGAACCGCGGTGTCCGATGGCTCGTAGGAGTTACACGGGCGAGCAGAGCAGTGAAGCTGGGCGGCGGGCACGGCGTGAACCCGGGTGAATGGAGCGGCGATGGCGTGGCAATGCAGCGGGACCTCGCGGTCTACGCGCGCGGATTCTCTCGATACACAATCGGTTGCAGGCAAGAAACGACGACCTCGCCGTTCTCTCACCGGCCCGTCGGTGGCGTTGCTTTCCATAGTGACGGCTGCGGCCCTCATGCCCTCGTCGCCCACGCGCGCCGATTCGCTGATCGCCGACCAGCCCGGTTACTTTCCGATCGGCGTTTTCTATCAACCCGCCAATCCGATCGTGACCACTAGCTTTGCCGTGTGGAAGGGCCGTGGCATCAACACGCTGGTGGGTTTCGAGCAGCAGGGTGCGACGGTCAGCATCGACCAGTGGTCGCAGGCCGCGGTCGATGCGGGGCTGTACATGATTCGCGAGCCCCGGGATAACATTGCCGACGACATTAACCAGCCGAACCTCATCGCCTATCTGCAGCCCGATGAGCCCGAGTCGAAAGGCATCACGGCCGATTCGCTGCAATCCAACTACGACACATGGAAGGCCGCGGACCCCAGCCGTCCGATCCTGACCAACTTTGATGGCAGTCGGGTCGTCGGCTGGCAGGGGAATTTGAAGCAGGCGGATTATGCGCCGTATATCCAGGCCGCCGACTGGGTGGCGCAAGACATCTATCCCGTGACTGGATGGCTCAACCCGGGCGCGCTGAACATCGTCGGGCAGGCCACCGGGACACTCAAGGGCTGGTCGAACAAACCCACTTTCGCGTATATCGAGACGAGCAATCAGCGGCTGTTCGCCGCGTCGCATCCAACCTGGGGCGAGCGCGGGCCGACGCGCGATGAGGTGCGCGGCGAGACCTGGGACGCGATCATTCACGGCGCCAACGGCATCATGTACTTCACCCAGTCGTTCAACGCATTTCGCTTCGACGCGACGCCGATCGACGTCACCGCGGAGATGACCAGGCAGAACGGAATCATCACGAGCCTGGGCGCGGTGTTGAACAGCGGCGAGGATCCTCAGATCTCCAACATCACGTTCGACAACGGCAACCTCGAGGCGCTGGTCAAGACGCTGGATGGCGTGACCTATGTCATCGTCCTGAACCTGTCCAACGGCTGGGTGAGCGGCAACATCACGGCGGATGGGCTGGTGCTCGGAGGCGCCCTCCAGGTGCTCGGCGAAGGGCGCGATCTTCTCATCAACGGCAACGAATTCTCCGACTCGTTCGGCCCCTACGGCGTTCACATTTATGCGCAGGTGCCGCTGGGCCTGGCCGCGGTGCAGGTGCCAGAACCGACATCGGTCGCGGCGTTTTTCGCCGCCGCCGTGATTTTCCTTCGGCGACGCGGGCGTGTCAGTCGAACAACTTCGTAACACGATTCATCCACCTATTCGATGTCACTCGGTCGTATGCGCCATTCCTCCCGAAGAGCCTCGCTCCGATCGCGAAGGGCCAGCCGTGCGCTGCTCGCCGCCGCGGCGCTATGTTCGTCGGGCGCCCGCGCCGCCGATCAGATTTACGTCGGGCCGAGCGGTAACTGGAGCGACGCGGCGCAGTGGTCCAACAGCACCCCGCCGACTGACGGCGACGGCGCCCGGCTGATGCAATCCAGCGTCGTCACCGTGAACTTCGACGCCGCCGCCGTCGCCAATAATCTTGCGTCGCTCATCACCGACCGCACCGGCGGCGGCACGGGCGCCTTCACCCTCTCGCAGTCCGGCAACACGCTCGCCGCCACTACCGAATACGTCGGCCTGAGCGGTATCGGCGTTCTCAACATTAGTGGCGGGCAGCATTCGGTTACCGGGGCCGGCAGCAACTCTTTGTTCATCGGCTACAACGCCGGCAGCAAGGGCACCGTCTCCCTCAGCGGCAACGCGGTCCTTGCCGTTACCGACAGCACCTTCATCGGATACAGCGGCACGGGCGTTTTTAACCAGTCCGGCGGAAACCATAGTTCCAGCGGATACCTCGTCCTCGGCGGAGAACCCTCCGGCACCGCCGTCGCCGGCACCGGCACCTATAACTTCTCCGGCGGCACGCTTACCTCGAGCGCCGTCTACGTCGGCCTCTCCGGCAACGGGATCTTCAACCACACCGGCGGCGGCGCGGGCTATGGCACCGTGACGATCGCCTACCTCCCCGGCTCGACCGGCACCTACACCTTTTCCGGCGGCACCATCTTCGACGTCAATGCTCTCACCGTCGGCAGCTATGGCTATGGCACGATGATCCAGTCCGGCGGCACACACGTCGCGGGCGGACTCGTCCTCGGGGAAAACACAGGCAGCACCGGCCTTCTTCGGTTTAGCGGCGGCAGCATGACTGTCGCCTCCACCTTTATCATTGGCAACGGCGGCGCCGGCAACGTCATACAAACCGGCGGCGCTATTGAGGCGACCTCGCTGTTCACCAACATCCTCGGCGACTCCCCGCCCAGCACGTACACCATGGGAAATGGCGCTACGCTGCAAGTTGACGGCTACGAATACCTTGCCAATCAAAGCTGGTTCACCTTCACCCAGAACGGCGGATCCCACTCGGTGGGCACTTACTTTGCCACCGGAATCGGCGGCAACGGAATCGTCACCTATCTTCTCAACGGCGGGTCCTTCACCGCTCCCGCTCAGAGCATTGGCTTCGGCACCGCCGCCGATAACACGTTCAACCAGAACGGCGGCGTCAATCGCGCCGATTCCTGGGTCACCATGGGCGATCAACCCGGCGCGCGCGGCACCTATAACCTCTCCGCCGGATCCCTCACCAGCGGCACCGTCTACGTCGGGGGACTCGGCATCGGCGCATTCAACCAGACCGGCGGCACAACCACAGCCGATTCACTTGTCATCGCGCAGGGCCCGCGGGCCAGCGGAACTTTCTCTCTCCGGACTGGCACCTTGCGCGTCGCCAGCTCCGAAAGCATCGGCGTTGCCGGCAACGGCATCTTCGAGCAGTTCGGGGGCCTCCATGCCGTCGGCGGGAACTCCACCGTGACCATCCACGCCGGCACCTCCGGCGCCGGAGCCTACAACCTCCACGACGGCACCTTTACCGCCAACGCCGTCATCAACAACGGTGCTTTCAACCTTTCCGGGGGCAAGGCCACGGTGAACTCCCTGTCGGGTAACGGGTCGATTGTGCTCACCACCGCCGATACGGCGAACACCAGTCTCTCGGCGGGCCAACTCAATGTGGCGTCTTTGTCGATTGGCGCCGGCGCCGCCGTCAACCTCTTGCCTAAGCCGGGGGCTCCGCTGACCCACACGGTGGGCGGATTGGTCATCACCGGCAGCGGGCGGCTGGACCTGGGCAACCACGCGTTGGTGGTGGACCACAACCAGACCCCGGCCACGACGATCCGCCAGTATCTGGTCAACGGCTACAACGGCGGCGCCTGGAACGGCACCGGCGGCATCACCAGC
>JBBRIN010000418.1:0-4394 GCA_038221115.1 Tepidisphaerales bacterium | reverse complement strand
AGCCGATGGCAGATGGCGCAGGATTTGGTAAACAACTCGCGTCCATGCGCCGGGTCACCGATTACCGTGGTGGCGTCGCGATATGCCTGAACGATTTTCGCGCGATCGGTGTTGACGGCGCCCGACAGCAGCGCTGCCGATCGCTGCCGGACGGTTGCGTTCTTGTCCTGCGCCAAGCGCTGGCGGCGTGCCGCATCGATATCAGCCGGCAGAATCTCCTTTCGCTCTATGGAGTCGAGCACCGCCAGCGCCCCATCCGCCCGGCTGCACAGGCCGTCAATGACCTGCGCCCGCAGCGCCGGCCCATAGGTCTTCCACCCGCGCAGCAACACCTTCGCCGACTGCGCATCGTGTCGACGACCGATCATCTCCACCGCCGCCGACTGAAGCGCCTGCGGAGTTTGCGGCGAGAGGAGAGATGCCAAGAGCGCCACCTCCTCCTGCTGCTTGTCATGCCCGCGCGCGAGTAACCGCAGCGCCGGGAGCCTCGCGTCAGGGCTTAGCGCGGCATCCGCTGCGATGGCCCGCGCCCGATCGAAGAACCGATCGATCGAATCCACCTGCTCGGTCCATTGCGGCTTCGGGTCCTTCGTCAACTTCACGTACGAGGTGCCTGACTGGTCGAGCGCATCGAGCATCGCCCCAAAAGCGCCGAAGCGCCAGGCGTCGGCCTCGCCCGGGGGTGACGCAACCTCGGCGAGCAGCCGAACCGTCAGGCTCGGCCCCCCCAGCGCATTCGCGGAGCGGATCAGCCCTTCAAGCATGACCGGCGGTGGCGCGACGTTCTTCCAAGTCGCGGTGAAGGCAACGGCGAACGGCTCCAGGTTCGTGGCATTAAGGGAACTGAGGATCGCCGAGGCCATGAATCCGTCCGCCCCGTCCCTTGCAGCAAGGCGCGCCAGCGCGGCGCCCGCCGTGGATGGATTTGCGTAACCAATGCTATAGGCCAATTGCAGGCGCACCTGTGCGTCAGGATCACCGGTGAGCTTTGCCACTTCCGCCGCGAGCGCCGGAAGCCGCGCCAGATAAGCTTCCGCGACCCGCACCGCATGCCGCCGCACCCCAGCGCTCTCATCGGTCACCCCGCGCAGAAGCACTGCTTCGTCGGCCAGCCCCATGCCATCGAGTGAGCAGAGCGCGTGAAGGCGAGCGAGCGGATTGCCGCTGCGCGTCGCCTGCCGGCGCAGCAGCGAAACCGACGCCGGGTCGCGCCGCTCCAGGAGCAGCCGCTGCGTGGTATCGCGCTGCCAGCCGCTGGGGCTATCGAGCGCGGCCACCAATCCTGCGGCGTCAAGCTGATCCAGCCTCGGGATCGCCCGTGGCTGGCTCCCGACGGGATAGACGCGATAGAGACGACCCAGCTCATGTCCCGCGCGCAAATCCATCCGCGCCTGCCAGTCCTTGGGAATCCACTGCGGGTGCTCGATCACCGCGCGATACATGTCCGCCATCCAGAGCGCGCCGTCCGGTCCGGTTTGCAACATGGTCGGGCGACTCCATCCATCGGTCGACGCGAGGAATTCCGATTCCTGCTCGTCCGGCCCGCGCCGGGTCTTAAACGTCACGCCGTCTGCCGAGATCACCTCGCGATGGACCAGATTGTGCACCGGCTCGCTGACGAACGTGCTGTGGTTGAAGATCGGTCCGAACAAGTCATCGCGGTACACGATCGCGCTATTGGCGGACGTAAAATGATTCGCCGCGCCGGGATCGTTGAAGCGCGCGAACGTGCGGCTGATCGGGAACACCTGCGCAGCGCCGGGACGGTCGGAGATTTGCTGTCGAGTCAGCGCCGCGGCGACGTTCGGGTTCCGCCGCAGGTAGTGATCGTCCAGCACGAAATGGAACATGGGGTTGCTGTTGTCGTTGCCGAACCAGTTTCCCCAATCATCGCGCGCGCGGCCGTACTGGGTGATGCCGGTACAGGTCTCGATTAAACCTTCATCGGGCCGAATGCGCAGATCGCGGCCGCTGATGTCCACGACCTCGCCCGTCTTGACTGACTTCACTTTGCCGCCGCTGTGCCCGTTGGCGCAGTAGACCCAGTTGTCGAGCCCCAGCGCCAGGGTGTTGATGCGGTGCTGCTGATTTCCCTCGACAAATCCCGTGAACAGCGGGACGCGCAGATCGGCCTTGCCGTCTCCGTCGGTGTCCTCCGCGTAAAAGATCTCCGGTGCGCAGGTGACCAGCACGCCCTTGCGCCACGGCGCGATCCCGGTGGGAAACGGCAGGTTGTGAAGGAAGAGCGTGGCCTTGTCGTAGTGACCGTCGCCCCTGGTGCTTTCCAGATACTTCACGCGCCCGCCGGGCTTGCCTTTGCCGTCAACGCCGAGCGGGTAATCGCCCATCTCGACGACCCAGAGCTTGCCATCGGCGCCCCATGCGAAGGCGACCGGGTCCTGCACCACCGGCTCGGCTGCCATCAACTCCACCTGGAAACCGGCCGCCAGCTTGATCGACTTGAGCGACGCCTCCGCCGACCGCGCCGCCGGTTCCGATTCACCCAGCAGCGCATTGAACAAACGGCGATCCACCTTGTCCGGCATCGCCGATGTGCTTTCGTTGCGCCACCAGAGGCTGCGCGAGTGGACCCACGCGCCGTTGTTCGTGCCATTGCGAACGATCTTGGGGATCTCCTCGGAGATCGGCTTTTCGCCGTGCTTGCCGCTGGTCACCTGCCTGTTCCACCCCTCGCTCATCGAGGTGAACAGGTGCAGCGAGTAGCGGTCGTCGTTTGAGAACAGGATGTCGTCGTGGCCGTCCTCATCGACGTCGACGAAGCGCAGGCCAGCGTCGCGACCCTCGGCATCCACGACTGACGTTCCCGGCGGCAGAGTGAACGGCAGGGGGGTCCAGCCGCTGTCGTCGGGCTTGCGGACAAGGATGGCATTCTGCTTCTCATTGCCGACGATCAGCTCGTCGACGCCGTCGCCATCGAGGTCGCGGAAGCGGACGCCGTTGTCCTTTCCGCCGCGTCCGGTCGTCACCTTGCCGCCGGCCTCCAGCCCCGCCAGCATGGATGGATCCTGTTTCCACCAGTTGGTGGCATCCCAGGTCCAGGCGTCGTGGCCCTCTTCGTTGCTGATGAGAGCCGACACGCGGCCATCTTTGTGAACGGTGCCAAAGCGTACGCCGGTGTCGATTCCCTTTCGAGCGTACTTAATCGGGCCGTCGTTCATGTTCACCCACTTGCGATCCCTGGGGGACCAGACGCGGGTTTGACGGGTTCCGTCGTTGCCGATGATGACGTCGAGATAGCCGTCATTGTTGAGGTCCAGCAGGCGCACGCCGTTGTCGGAGCCATCGGGCGCGCGCAGGGGGTGGCCGTCGAGCAGATTCTTGTCGATGCGCTCCTGCGCCTCGCGGAAGGTCAGGAACTTCACCCGCTTGCCGTAGCTGGTCGTCGCGTGATCGATCAGCTCGATCAACTGCTCGGGCTTGATCCATCCGTGAGGATGAAACACCATCGTGTACACGCCCTGCTTGGCCACGACGCCGTCGATCGCCGCCTTCATGTCGCGGACGGTCATCGGACTGAACGGCTTGTTGATGTTGAAGCCCTCCCAGTCGCTGGGGACGATGCACGGAAACTCCCAGCAGAGCCGGCCGATGACGTAGGGATAGGGGTAATCGTCGATGGTGTTGACGAACGATTTGAAGGGCAGGTACTTGCGGAACCGATCTCGGCCTTCGGGATCAAAGGCGATCCCGCGCGGTAGCTCCGGGTCGTTCGGCGTCGGCACCGAGAAGACGGATGAGTCGATGGTGAGGAAATGGCCCTGCTCGGTGGTCTTGTTGAAGATCTCGGCGAAGAGCCGCGGGCTGGGGGTGTCCAGCGAGTCACAGCAGGGCGTGCGGAAGGCGACGGGGCGGTTGTGCGGGATGGCGAACATCTGATCGACGCACTTGTCGTACGTGGTCTTGGCACGCTCGAAGTTGCCGTCGGCCATGAGGGGGCAGGGGTGGTCGTAGGTATGCGTCTCGAGGCTTAAGCCTTCGGCGAGCCATTTCTGTAAGTGCGGATCGGCGGGCTCGATTCGATTGGTCATGATGCTGACGGGGGCGCGGCCGTCGATCTGCTTGAGGCGCTCGAGCACGGGGCGGAGAAAGGTTTCCCACTTTTCGTGGCCCTTCATGTCGTCGATGGCCATGATGATGACGGCGTCGACGCCTTCCTCGCCGACCCATTGCGGCGTCACCAGCTTGGGGAAGGTGCGCGAGACGTAGTAGGGGTCGGCGGAGTCGAGGTAGGTCAGGCGATTGCCGTTGGCGGCATGGACACTGGTCGCAGAAAGCAGACCGAGCACCATACAGGAGCAGAGCAGGAACCGCATCGCAGCGCCTTTCAGGATAGGTCGGGGCGGAAGACTTTAGGGCGTTTGGTTTACCACAAG
>JBBRIN010000417.1:0-4396 GCA_038221115.1 Tepidisphaerales bacterium | reverse complement strand
GGGGCGCTGGCGCTGTCGAACCTCATGTCGCAGACCGGGCTGGTGCAGGCGGCGGGATTGGCCGGGGGTGGATCGGGCAACCCGCTATTGCCGCGGCACTCGCAGTTCCCTGGGACTGCAAAGCGAGTGATTCACCTGTTTATGAACGGCGGCCCGTCGCAGGTCGACACGTTCGACCCGAAGCCGGCGTTGGAGAAGTATGCGGGCAAGGAAATGCCGACCGGAAATTTGAAGACGGAACGGCGGACGGCGGGCGCGTTTCCTTCACCATTCAAGTTTAAGAAATACGGCAAGAGCGGCACGGAGGTCAGCGAGCTTTTTCAGCATACGGCGCAATGCATTGACGACATCTGCGTCGTGCGGTCCATGCACGCCGACGTGCCGAACCATGAGCCGTCACTATTACTCATGAACTGCGGCGAGGCGCGGATGATCCGTCCTTCGATGGGTTCGTGGGTGACATACGGGCTGGGGACGGAAAATCAGAACCTGCCCGGATTCATCGTGATGTGCCCGGGCGGCTATCCGATTCAGGAATCGCAGAACTGGCAGAATGGCTTTTTACCCGGCGCGTTTCAGGGGACGTACGTCGACACACAGCACACGAGCATTGAGAAGTTGATCGAGAACATCCGCAACGGCAGCAGCTCGCACGGAGAGCAGCGGCGGCAGCTCGATCTGCTGATGAAGCTGAACCGGCAGCACGAGGACAATCGGCAGCGCGATGCACAACTGGAGAGCCGGATTCAGAGCTTCGAGTTGGCGTACCGGATGCAGATGGATGCGACGGATGCGTTTGATGTGACGCGCGAGCCGCAGCACATCCAGAAGATGTATGGGCCCGGCACACAGGCGAGGCAGTTGATGATTGCGCGGCGGCTGCTGGAGCGCGGGGTGCGTTTCGTGCAGGTATGGACCGGCGCGGGCCAGCCGTGGGACAACCACGACGACATCGAGATCCATCACAAGAGGCTGGCGAAGGACAGCGATCAGGCGATTGCCGCATTGCTGAAGGATCTGAAACAGCGCGGGATGCTGGAGGACACGCTTGTCATCTGGGGTGGAGAATTCGGGCGGACGCCAACGGTGGAATTACCGCAGGCTGGGGCGAACGCGGGAAAGATCAACGGACGGGATCATAACCATTACGGGTTCACGATGTGGATGGCGGGAGGCGGCGTGAAAGGCGGGTACGTTCACGGGGCGACGGACGAATTTGGATTTAAGGCGGTGGAGAAGCCGGTGCACGTTCACGACCTGCACGCGACGATCATGCAGTTGCTCGGATTTGACCACGAGAAGTTCACGTACCGTTATGCGGGGCGGGATTTCAGGTTGACGGATGTACACGGGAACGTGGTGAGGGAGTTGATCGCGTAGGATTGCGGACAATCTGCATCAGCCCTCTAGCCGACTATCCGCCCGCGCATTGCTGGTCGATCAGAGTGCGGAAGAAGGTCGTAGCATCAGCCTTGCCAAGTTCGCCTTTGGCAATTCCGACCGTCAGACGTTCAGCGCCCTCGACGGGGATGTCCAGCTCGCAACCATTGAAGTCCAAAAAGATGATAGCGGCCTGTATGCCGGTTCGCTTGTTACCGTCCTCGAACGCGTGGTTCTGAACAATATGGAATAGGTATGCAGCCGCCATCTCGGGCAGGTCTTTGTGAAAATATTGACCGCCGAACCCTTGGCGCGGCATTGCAATCGCCGCCTCCAGCTTGCCGAGGTCGAGCATGGCGTCACTGCCGCCAAACGTCTCGACCTGATACGAGTGAATGCGGAGAGCGTGATCGAGGGTCAAGAAGATCGGGTCATTCATCGGCTGACACCTACTTGGCCAGGCGACGGAACAGTTCCGCGTTCTTCTTGCCGGTCATTTTCATGACCTTCTCGAAACGCTCGTCCATTTCATTCTTGCTCAACGGTTCCACGATCAGCTGACGGCCGTTCACCGACACCTTAAGAGGGGTATCGCGCGTAATATCCATCAGGTCCATGAGTTGCTTGTCGATGATGAGGGCGGACGAATTGCCCAATCCGGTAAGCCTTTTGACCACCACGATGCGCTCCTCTCGATGAACCCTCCCAACCATTATTCGGTACGTACATGATACGTACTTGAGCATGGTTGAGCAAATTAAAACTCTTCAAATCTGTACCCGTTGTTGTCAGAGTCATTGCGCTCGATAATAAACTCTGCCTCCACTCACCCCGCCGCAGGTCATCGCCGAAGAAGCAACCGCCTGCCAGCCTATTTTTGGACTTTATCGGATTCCGCTTTTGCCCACTCAGGCAAGAGTTCAGTCGCCTTACCCAAGTTGTCGCGTTTGGACTGCGGATATGAGATTTCGCGCTCCAACGTACGCGATTTCGGCGGTTCGGGGGGGTTGAAATCACTCAAACAAAGGGAGTTGTCTGCCGTCTTCGACCGTGGATTCGGCGGTTCCGTCCGGGAGACGAGTGAGGATGCGGTCGCCGGGCTTGAGTTGATTCACGGAGCGCACGACGACGCCGGTTCTTTTGACGGTGCTGATGGTGTAGCCGCGACGAAGGACGTTCTCGGGGCTGAGAGAGTTGAGGCGCGCCTGAACTTGCGTGAGGCGCTCGTGCATAAGGCGCATCTGGTGCTTGGGGTGGCGATCGCCCATGAGCACGATAGCGCGCTGGAGACGGTCGCGGAGCGCGAAGAGGCGGTAATGGGCGGCGTTGGCGAGGGCCCTTTCGGCTTCGGCGAGTTGATGGCGATGGCGGGCGACGATGGCGCGGGGGTGGTGGGCGTCGAGGCGTTCGCGATAGTCGGCCAGGCGATATTGCTCGTTACGGAGGCGATCGGCGAGCGTGAGGCTGAGCGCGCGCTGGCGATCGTCGAGGAGCTGGCGAAGCTGGTTGACGCGGTGAAGGGGGCGGCGAAAACATTCGTGGCGTTCGATTGCAAGCAGGCGCTGTCGCGCGGTGGCGATGGATGCGCGAAGGCTGCGGCGAAGGCGGATACCTCCGGACTCGATCGCGTCTTTTACAGTCTTCCAGTGTTGGACGAGGACCTGGGCGGCCTCGGTGGGCGTATGAGCGTGGTAATCGGCGACGAGGTCAGCGATGGAGGTATCGACCTCGTGGCCAATACCTGTGATGATCGGGATGGGCGAGGCAACGAGGGCGCGGGCGACCATTTCGTCGTTGAAGGCCCAGAGATCTTCCAGCGAGCCGCCGCCACGGGTGAGCAGGATCGCATCGATAGTTCCCACGTCGGCGTGGCGCGCGCCAAGGTACGTGATGGCGGCGGCAATTTCGGCGGCGGCGCCGTCGCCTTGGACGGGGACATGGTAGAGAAACAGGCGCAGCCAGGGGAAGCGGCGGAGGACCTTCAGAACATCCTGCAGCGCGGCGGTTGCGCTGCTGGTCACAAGGACGATGCGGGCGGGGTATAGGGGGAGCGGGCGTTTGCGCTCGGCCGCGAAAAGGCCCTCGGTTTCGAGCTTGGCGCGGAGTTGCTGGAAGGCGAGCTCGAGCGCGTCTTGGCCGATGGGTTGGAGCGAGGTGGCGTAGAGTTGGTAGCGGCCGCGCTGCGCGTAGACGGCGACCCTTCCCACCGCGAGTAATTCCATGCCGTCGCGCGGCTCGAAGCGAAGGCGGGCGGCGTCGGAGCGGAACATCACGCAGTCGATGCAGGCGCTGGCGTCCTTCATCGTGAAGTAGCTGTGGCCGGAGGAGCCGTGGGCCTTGTAGTTGCTGATCTCGCCCTTGACGAGGAGGGTGGCGGGGAGACCGGATTTCAAGGCGCGCTCGATTTTGGCAGTGAGCTGGGTGACGGTGAGGGGCCGGGCGTCGGTTGGTGCGGAAGCGGGTTCGCCCGTGGGAGGGCGGCGGGGGATGCGTTGTTGGAAGTCGAAGAAGCCGGCGCCGCTCATTCCCGGAATTTATAGCCGCGGATGAACGCGGATACACGCGGATGAAAAGAAAGAATGATCTGATCCGCGTGAGCAAGCAGCTCGTGCGGCGGCTGGTGAATCACAGTGGTTACGGAGGGCGTCGTTGCAACCGATACAGACGGTGTGAAGGTACCGGTTTTTACAGAGCCGATAATCTCCGGCGCGCGGCGGTTTTCAAGGCCGGGGGCGGCTTTGCCGCCTATGTTGATGACGACGCCGCGGGCGGGGTTCTTCACGCGCGCCTTGTTTACGGCGACGCTGGTTGTCAGCTCGGGGTTGCTGTTCCTCATTCAGCCAATGTTCGCAAAGATGGTGTTGCCGCGGCTGGGGGGAACGCCGGGGGTGTGGAACACGTGCCTTGTCTTCTTTCAGATTAGCTTGCTGGGCGGATATTTGTACTCGCACCTGACGCCGAGGTGGCTGGGCGTGCGGAGACAGACGGCGGTCCACCTGTTGTTGCTGATGACGCC
>JBBRIN010000416.1:0-4399 GCA_038221115.1 Tepidisphaerales bacterium | reverse complement strand
GACCTCGCCAAGTACTCCTCGCTTGACGAGGGCCGCTAGCGGCTCGCCGCGTACCTCGTAGCATGGCGCAAGGTCAAACCGCCGATGCCCGTCTTTACAGGGCTGGCCCCGCTTCCGCCTGCCGATCCCGCCCCCGACGGTAAGCAAGCCGTTAAACAGAGAAGGCAGAAGAAGACCGATCCCGAATGATGAAGCGACGAGGATCCACAAGACATTGCAACTGGTGGTGGAGTCGACCCGCCCGTGATTCACGGGGTGAATGAAGTAGTCAGGGTTGTGTGGTTGGGGCGGGGGCGGGGAGAAGCATGAGGAGTTTGCCGGTGCCGCGATAGATCTTTTGCCGGCCATCGGGCTTGTACTGGATCTCCCCGAAATCCAAGACGTACATCGCGGCGCCGTCCGGGGAAATTTTTACGTCCACCGGCCGCTCGATGGCCATCGCAGTCGATCGAGGCAACTTGCTGGCAGGCAGGTATTGGGTGTTGTGGACGAAATCCTCAACCTTCCCCGTATCCAGATTCACTCGAACGACCTTGTACCCCACCGGAGCCACCAGCGGGTACCCACTGGTGGCATATGGAGCCCGATCGCCCGACAGCGCAACGAACAGCTCGTTGCGCCACTTGCTGAACGGACCCGCCGTCGGGCCGACATCCATCTTGGCAGCTCCAGAGAGCGACGGAAACTTCGCCTTAAGCAGCGTCGACGGCGTAGGTGGGCGCAGGTCGCTCGCGTCGTGATCGATCAGAAAGGTGACCTTCGGAATCCCCGAAGCCGTCAGCAGTTCAGCCGGCGGTTGATACCGTGGGTCGGTCACGGGCTGCATATCCGATGTGTAATCGGGGAAACCAAACCAGGTCGGTGTGCCGCCGCCGTGGATGACGCGAACGATCACGTCCGGATCGCTTTTGACGGGGCGCGAGCCGCGCATCTCCATCCCGTCGTTGGAAACGAGCAGCCAGTTGTACTCATTAAACACGAGCCCGCGCGGCAGGTGGATGCCGAATGCTTCAATCTGCGGGTCGCCGCCGGTAAGCGCCACCGAATACACCGCGCTATTTGCGTCGCCCGTCAACGTGCGCCGGATGGTCGCCTGATTGCTGACCCCGAACGGGAGGTATGGCGACGTGTTCACCGTGTCCGATCCGCCAAACAGTCCGGCGAACGGATTCTTGATATTAAATCGGAGCCCCAGAAGCTCGAGATTTTGGAACGACTGGTCCGCAAACTTCGGATGACGGCGGAGCCAGCGGATATTGTCCAGCCCAACGATGCTGGAATTCGTCGCCGATCCGACGCCGAAGTAGAGTCGGTCGCGGAAGATCGCAAGATCCGTCACGCCGTAGTCGCCCATCGCGGGCAGGTTCGCCTTGATCGTCTTGTGCGAGCCATCGAGCCCGAAGGCGGTGATGATGCCGCGCCCCTCCTTGTCGCGATGAGAAACGTAAATCTTGTGTTGGTAACAGACCATCCCGCCAACCGGGCCGTAGATCTGAAACCCCGGTTGGACCGGCGAAAACGGGATGCGCCGCGCGGCGGGGTAAATAGTCGTGAGCGAGTAGTCCGGGCGGATCGCGTAAATCCGCGGCTCGTCCCCCTCCAGCCCCGCCTCGGCGACGAATAGCGTCCCATCCGTGTCCGCCGCCAGCGCGACCGGCGAGGTGAAGCCCGTGGCGATCAGCTTGCAGTCGAAGCCCGCCGGATATTCGACGATCCGGCGGTCCAAAACCACCTGGTCGCGCGGCTTGTAGACCGTCGGGCCGTGAAAGCAGCCCGCGAGTGAGCACAGCGCCAGCAGGACTGGCAGCAGCTTAAACGGATTGGCGGTGGCCCGATGCAGCTCGATTCGCCTCATGCGGGGAGTAACCTAATCCAGATGAGCCGGGTGGGCAAGTTTGACCGTAGGCGGTCGCGCCAAGAGCGCACTGGCGAGTTAGTCACGCGCCCTCGCGCGTGAATACGGCAAAGTGTCGGCATCAAAGCTTTACGGCTTTAACCAGGTCCTTCACGTGATCCACCGACGTCTGGAACATCTTCTTTTCCTCCGCGCCCAGCTCGATCTCGATGATGCGTTCGACGCCGTCGCTGCCGAGCACGCAAGGGACGCCAACGAAGAAGCCGCCAACGCCGTATTCCTTGTCGCAGTAGGCCGCACAGGGGAGGATGCGCTTCTTGTCGCGGATGATCGACTCCGCCATGGCGACCGTCGCCGCGGCCGGTGCGTAGTACGCCGAGCCCGTCTTCAGCAGGCCCACGATCTCCGCCCCGCCGGTCCGCGCGCGCTGGACGATGGCGTCGAGGCGCTCCTTTTTCACGAGTTGGGTGATCGGAATGCCGCCCGCGAACGTGCAGCTGATCAGCGGCACCATGTCGTCGCCATGCCCACCCAGCAGCAGGGCGTGAACGTCTTCAACCGAGCAGCCGATCTCCATGGCAAGGAAAGAGCGATAGCGGGCGACGTCGAGCACGCCCGCCTGCCCCAGGATGCGCTTGGTCGGGAACCCCGACGCTTTCCACGCGACGTACACCATCGCGTCGAGCGGGTTGCTGACGACGATCATCACCGCGTTCGGCGAGTGCCTGGCAACGTTCTCCGCGACGATCTTCACGATGCCCGTGTTGATGTTGATCAGATCGTCGCGCGACATGCCCGGCTTGCGGGCGACGCCGGCCGTAACGATCACGACGTCAGAGTTGCCCGTCGGCTCATAACTGGTGGCGCCGATGATCTTGGAATCAAACCCCTCCACCGGAGAAGCCTCAAACAAATCGAGCGCCTTGCCCTGCGGCATGCCGTCGACCTGCGGGATATCGACAAGCACGATGTCGCCAAGCTCTTTGGATGCAGCCCAGTGGGCGCAGGTCGCGCCGACATTTCCGGCGCCGATGATGCTGATCTTTGCGCGTCGCATGAGGTCCTTTCAGTGCGGTCTGGGGGGGATAAGGCAAGCGGGGATTATCCGGAAAGCGGGACAGGATTCAATCGGGTTTCGGAGTGAACACGCCCGTTGAAGACGCCCGCCCTACGTAGGCTCTTCCGGATCGCTAGCGGCGGGCTCCGGAGCATTAAATGACCAGCCGCACTTGGGGCAGGTGTCCGTATCCCCCGGCATGGGGGTGCCGCAAGCGAGGCAAGTTGCGGGTCGGTCGTCGGGGTCCATGCCCTCGGAGGCGGGGACATGTTGGCTCATGATCTCGCGGGCGGCGTCGGCCTGGGAACTGGGAACCTGGACCTTCACATACCCCAGCGCAGGACCCCAGAGCCAATTCGCCGTCACGGTGTTGCCATCCGCGACAAACGCCTGAATGCCGTTCTCTTCCAGCGCGATGCGCAGAGGTTCGGCGTCGCTGGCGGATTGGAAGGTAGTGAGTGTAACCAGATCGTCCGGCATACCTGGATTATAGCGGAGAAATGTTGTGCCGTGTTTATGGGCGGCCGAATCGTGCGATTCGCGTACGCCTGCAACTTGAGGGGTCGCTTGCGCGTGGGGTTGAGGCTAGGATTTGCTTCCTCACTGATCAGGAGAAGCTGCATGGTTTGTCGATTATTTAGCGTCGCTCTAATTGCGCTTTGTGCCATTGCGGCCCGCGCCGCTGACGATATCTCCTTCACCACCGACACGCTTCCCAACGGCCTGAAGGTGATCTACGTCCCATTGCACCAGGCGCCGGTCGTACATGTGCGCGTGCTCTACCACGTCGGCAGTCGCGACGAGCGCCCCGATCGGCAGGGCTTCGCGCACATGTTCGAGCACATGATGTTCCGCGGGTCCGCCCACGTGCCGCCTGAAGAGCACATGAAGCTCATCGGAATGGTTGGCGGCATCTCCAACGCCTTTACCAGCTTCGACCAGACCGTCTACGTCAACACCATCCCGTCGAACCACCTGGAGATGGCGCTCTACCTGGAGGCCGACCGCATGGCCAGCTTCAAGGTCTCCGAGGACATCTACAAGACCGAACGCAAGGTGGTCGCCGAAGAGTGGCGCATGGGCCAGAACCGCCCTTATGGCACCATGTTCGAAGACTTGTTCAAAAACGTATTCACCGCACACAGCTACCGCTGGACGCCCATCGGCAAGATGGAGCACCTTCAGGCCGCCGCCGTCAGCGAGTTGCAGGATTTTTTCAATACGTACTACGTGCCGAACAACGCCATCCTCGTCGTCTCCGGCGATTTCCAGCCCGACGAGGCGAAGAAGCTGGTGAGCAAATATTTCGCCTGGATCCCAGAGGGTAAACCCATCGAGCGTAACGTCCCCAAAGAGCCCCAGCAGACCGAAGTTCGCGACGTGGTGACGCCGCAGGTCGTGCAGTTGCCCGCCGTGGTAATCGGTTACAAGACGGTTGAGTACAAATCGGATGATCACTACGCCCTGAGCCTTCTGGGCACCATCCT
>JBBRIN010000415.1:0-4403 GCA_038221115.1 Tepidisphaerales bacterium | reverse complement strand
CGGAGTACCAGGAGAGGGGACCGGATCATTGTCGCGCGTCTGATTCATTGTCCCTATGCGCTGACGATGTGTTCCCGCCGCCCCTTCACCTGCCGCAGGGCGCCGCGCGTATCTACGATCAACTTCGCATGATCCGCGATCATCTGCCAGTCATACGCCGCGTGGTTTGTTGCCACCAGCACGCAGTCGTAGCTCCCCAGCGTCTGCGCGCTCAGCGGCACGCTGGCCATCTTCAAATCGTAATGCCGCATCCGGTGCGTCGCCGCCACGTGCGGGTCGTTGTAATCCACCTTCGCCCCCAGCCCGATCAGCTTCTCGATCAATTCAAAGCTCGGGCTCTCGCGCACGTCATCCACATCCGGCTTATACGCCAGCCCCAGCACCAGAATGCGCGAGTTCTTCACCGACTTCCCCTGATCGTTCAACGCCAGCGCCGTCCGCTGCACCACATAATTCGGCATCTCCCGATTCACCTCACCGGCCAGCTCGATAAACCGCGTCGGCAGGTCCACCTCGCGCGCCTTCCATGTCAAATAGTACGGATCGATCGGAATGCAGTGCCCGCCCAGCCCCGGCCCCGGATAAAACGCTTGAAAGCCGAACGGCTTGGTCTTCGCCGCGTCGATCACTTCCCACACGTCGATCCCCATCGCCGCCAGCACGATCTTCATCTCGTTCACCAGCGCGATGTTCACCGCCCGGTAGATGTTCTCCAGCAGCTTCGCCGCCTCCGCCACCTCGGCGGTGCTGACCGGGATCACCTGCTTGATCGCCTTGCGATACAGCGCCACCGCCAGCCGCCCGCTTTCCGGATCGACGCCGCCGACCAGCTTGGGGATCGTCTGCGTGTTGTGATCCTTGCGCCCCGGATCCTCGCGCTCCGGCGAATAAGCCAGAAAAAAATCCTCCCCGAGCTTCAATCCCTTCGCCTCCAACCGCGGCAGCATCACCTCCCGCGTCGTCCGCGGATAGGTGCTCGACTCTAGCACGATGATCTGCCCCTTCCGCAGCGTCCGCGCGATGTCATCCGCGCTCCGCTCCACGTACGTCAGGTCCGGCTCCAGGTGCTTGCCCAGCGGCGTCGGCACGCACGAAATCACCGCGTCCGCCTCCCCAATCCGCTCCACATCCGTCGTCGCGTCAAACCTCCCCGACTTGGTCATCTCCTTCACGAAATCCGACCCCAGGTGCTTCAGATAATTCTCCCCCCGATGCAGCGCCTCCACTTTCGCCGGGTCAACATCAAACCCCAGAACCCGAAACCCCGCCCCATGAAACGCGCGCAACAACGGCAGCCCCACATACCCCAGCCCGATCACGCACACCACCGCGCTGCGATCCTCGATTTTGCGTTCTAAATCCATGAAAAATGCATCCCTGCGAGTGTCCGGCAGCGCTGGCAATATAGGCGATGAATTATGGTCACGCTAGCGCGACCAACTCGTGATGACGCGCGTCCAATCATTCATCTTGACCCTCCCCGCGGCGCAACACATAATCAAAGCATGACCTATCTGGACCTGCAAAGAAAACTGCACGACAAGCCCTTCAAGCCATTCAGGATCAGACTGGTCAACAACACCACGTATGACGTCACCGAGCCGTGGATGGTGACGGTCGGCGAATCCAGCGCGGTCATCGTCACCCAGGCGCGCAAGGACGATAAGGGATTCGAGCTGGCGCTCGATTGGAAGACCGTCTCAATCAGCCACATGCTGGAATTCTCAGACCCCGCCTCGAAGGACCGCCCGCTCAATAAAAAATCAGCCTAACGCCCCCATGCAGCCGGCGGGTTTGCGCGCCGTTCCCTCTGCATCAGTTCCTCATAATGCCCCGCCCATCGCCGCCCAATCGCATTCCAGTCATAACGTTCCCACACAAACCGCCGTGTCCGCTCCGCCGCCACCGCTCGCAGCCCCTCGTCTGCCAGCCATAGGTTCAATGCCGCAGCCACCGCCCCCACTTCCGTTGCCGTAACGTCGCCAACGCCCCACGCCGTAATCTCCGGGTGCAAATTCACCTGATCCGACACGATCACCGGCACCCCCGCCGCCAGCGATTCCACCACCGCGATCCCAAAGTTCTCCTGATAGCTCGGCAGCGCAAACAGATCCGCGTCGCGCAGCGCCTCCACGCGATCTCTCCCCCGCAGCATCCCCGTGAAAATGATCCGATCGCGCACCCCCAGCCGCGTCGCCAACCCCGCCATCGCCAACCCGTGTTCCCCGCGATTATCCGGCCCCGCGATCACCAGCATCGCGTTCTTATCATCAACCCGCGCAAAGGCCGGAATCAGCAGATCCAACCCCTTCTTCGGATGCACCCTGCTCAAGAACAGAATCATCCGTCTCCCTGCCAGCTGCGGATACTTCGCGCGAAACACACCCGCCACCGGCAACGTCTCAAACTCCCGTAGACCCACGCCATTTGGCTCGATGATTGCCCGCGGCTTCAAGCCCAGCTTGCGCGTCAGATCCCGCTCCACCGTCGTCGTAAAGTGCAGCGCCGCCGCATGGTTCAGATTTCCCCGCACCCGCCACGCCATCGCGACTCGCTTCACCCACTTGCTCTGCCGCAAGCTCCACGGGTCGAGCATCCCATGCGGCGTCACCACATACGGCTTCCCCCGCCGCCGCGCCACCCGCGCCGCCGCGTGCTGAGCCTCCTCCCACATCGCATGAATATGCACGACATCATGCGCTTCAACCGCCTGATTCATTTCCCTCCACAACCGCGGATGCCGCTGAAATCGCCCGGTCGCCGGCCCCACCAGCCTCACCGACACCCCCGCCGCGCGCAACCCATCGGCCGTGTCCGTCGGCTCCTCTCCGCTCCATGTGCTCAAGACCGACACGCTCATCCCCGCCGCCGCTTGCGCCGCCGACAATCCCACGACCGCCGCCGTCGTCCCACCGGCCGTCGCGTCGAGTCCCGAAATCACGTGCAGCACGCGCATGAAAGCCTTATCGGCCACCCGCCACCCCGTCCGCCGCATACGGCCCAAACACTTCCTCGATCATCCTTCCCCTCCACCGCCGTGTATCCGCCAGCGCCTTGAACTGCCGCCCACTCAATACCTGGCCGGCTCGATAGTATTTCAACCCCGCCCAATGCTTCCACGTATCCGCGCAATACTGCGGATACTTCTCTCGCAGCATTCGCTCCTCTCCCCGATACCGCTCTTGCCATGCGCTGGCCGACCCCTTCGCCTCCCCGTGCTGCCGAAACCCCGCCAGATACTCCGGCACATGCCCCCACACGGTCCCCGCGTCAAACATCCGGCACCACAATTCCGTGTCCATCACGCAATGCAACGCACCATCCAACCCGCCCACCCGCTCATAAATCGATCGCCGAAAAAAGCACGACTGCTGGTTCACGTGCAACATTCCCCACCGCGCCGTGCCAGCCCCTTCTGTCGGTATCCGATGCGCTGAGATGATCCGCGATTCCGCATCCATCCGCATGTGATACCCCGTCAGCGCATCCACCTCCGGCCGGCGCGTCAACAGCGCGTGAACCCGCGCGAGCGCGCCCGGTAATAGCACGTCATCCGAATTGATCCAATACAAATAATCCCCCGTCGCCCGTGCAAACCCCTTGCGAATCGCGTCCGCCTGCCCGGCGTCCTTCTCCGAAACCCAATAATCGATTCGATCCGCATGCCGCTGAATCACATCCACCGAGCCATCGGTGCTCCCCCCGTCGATCACAAAATACTCGTGTACCAACCCCCTCTGCCCGATCACCGAGCGCAGCGTCTCATCCAGGAAGCGCCCCTGGTTAAAGCTGGGCGTGACAATCGTGATCCGCGGCGCAGCCAACGATGTCCTCAGTCCTCACCACTCAACGCCCCTCCGCCATTGTGGGAGTCCTCATGCCAGATTCAAATGCATTGTGATCGCCCCCGACACGCCGCCATACCCGTCCACCGCGATCCGATACGTCGTCCCCGCCGTCACCGCGAAGGACACTTTGCTGGTCGTCGTGCCTCCCGACAAGCTGTCATCGTTCGCCGCGATCTTCGTCAGCGCCGACACGCTTGTGCCCGTATACGCGCCGAGCAGCGTGTCGAACGGGCTTCCCAGCGTGTCGATCGTCACCGTCCCATTCGACGGCGCCGTCCACACCCACCACACCGACTTCCCGCCCGCATTCCCGGCATGCACCGGCTCGCCCGCTTCCTTATTCGCACCGACGCTCGTCCCGGTCACCGTCGCCGACGCGCCGCTGATCGCCGTCGCGTTCGCAAAGACATTATTGGCCGGCGCTCCAGCGGCCCGATATCCCGAATCCGCCGCGCTGAACCCGCTCGTGCCGCCGGTGTTCTTCGCCTTCACCCAGTACCAATACGTCGTCCCCGCCACGGCCGCCGTGTCGTCATAGCTGGTGGTCGCCACGTC
>JBBRIN010000414.1:0-4404 GCA_038221115.1 Tepidisphaerales bacterium | reverse complement strand
CCACAAACCGCTGCCCGATCGGCGGTATCGTCTCCGGATTCCCGCTATGCCGCGTCGTCACGCATGGCACGCCTGACACCTGCGCCGTCATCAGCACCATCGGCGCCCCTTCCGCATCACCATCGGGAGCGACTACGCTCGGCTGCACCATCGCCGTGCACCCGTGCAGATAATCGAACAGCCTCGCAAACGGCACCATCCCCACAAACCGCACGTGCTCCTCCAACCCCAGCCGCGCCGCCTGCGCCCGTAGCGCCGCCTCATTCGGTCCCCCACCAATCAGATCCAACCTCGCATCGAGCCTGTGCTCCCTCACCAGCGCCCCCATCGCCTCGATCAACACATCCGCCCCTTTCTTGTCCACAAACCGCCCCACAAACACAAACCGCGGCCGCGCCGGCGCAGGCTGCGGCTTATACGCATGCTCGCCCAAAACGATCCCCAGATGAATCCGCCTCACCCGCTCGCGCGGCAGCCCAAACTCCAGAAGCCGCTCTTCCATAAAACGCGCCAGCGCCACGAACGTCGCCCCTGATCGCGCCGCCCACCGATACCGCTCCACCCAACTCCGATCGCGACACAGCCGCCCTACGTCATATCCATAGGTGCTCACCACCATCGGCACGCCGCGACGCAGCCACGCCGCCCCCTGCAGAATCCGCGGCCCAAAGTGCCCGTGCACCAGATCAAATCGCTCCCCCAACAGCCGCTGCCGTTCCGGGTCGTCCACCTGTTCGGCGATTCGTTTCATCTCCGCCGCCACATCCTCCGTCGGCTCAACCTCCACCCGCCGCAGCCGCACCACTGGAAACTCCACCACCGGCGCATCAGCCGCCAACGTCTCACACCCCACCGTCAAATCAAATTCCCGCGACAGCCCCAGGGTGTAATCCAGCATCGCCCGCTCGGTCAGCGCGCCAAACACATTGAACAGATGTAACACTCGCGCCATCACACTCCCAACCCGTCACCCAAGTCTCTCGCCCAGCACGCATTTCTTCCACCACAGGCACACGCTCATCACCCGCCAGAGGTACAGCGGGTTCCGCTTCGCCAACTCGCCATACGACCGCTTCAAAATCGCCAGATCGACGTACGGACAGTCGACATTGCCGATGGCCCCAAAGAACCGCTCCCGCGATGCCGCAGCCCACTGCTCATAAGGAAACGGAAAACCCATCTTCCGCTTTCGCCACGCCACCTCCGCCGGCAGACGGTCGCTCATCGACGTTCGCACCAGCCACTTCAGCCAGCCATCGCGAATCAGGTACGTCACCGGCAGCCCAAATGCCAGCTCCACCAGCCGATGATCCAAAAAAGGACACCGCACCTCCGTCGGCACGCTCATATAACTCTGGTTCGCCACGCGCAACCAATAGTTCATTCGCCACGGCCCTATCAAATCCCTCATACGCCCATCGAGATCGCGCGCCGGCCCTCGACCGGGCGCTAGACGCAGGCACATCGGGTCCGATCCCGCCGGTAATTCATACATTCTGCTCCCCGGACTCGACACGCCCGCCCCGGCTCCTCGCGACTCCATGAACGCCTCACGCAACCGGCGTATCACCGTTTCTGAAAACAACCCGTGCGCCTCATCCCCGAATAGCCTCGCATTCCGAATCAGCGCCCCAATCTCCCCCTCCCGCGCCAAGTGCCTCATAAATGGCCCGAAATAGTCGTTAAAGTATCCCGCCCAGCTCTCGTCCCCCGCCGCTCCGTTGATGCTCACCTTGATCCCCCGCGCCGCCATCCGCTGCCACACCCCCCGATTCGTCAGCACGTTCGGCGCATGAAACGGCTCCGCCATGTGCCCCACGTACTCATCCGCCTGCTCCCAGAAATCCTCGCGCGGCGGCTCCAGCACCGTGTACTCCACCTGCCGCGGATATCGCTCCGCCACCGCCCGCGCATACGGCTCCTCATCGCTCGACGTACCCGGAAACGAAACGGTATACGCGTGCAGCCGAAACCCCTGCGATGCCGCCGAAGCCACCAGGCATGATGAATCCACTCCACCGCTCAGCTCAAACCCCACCGGCACGTCCGCCCGCATTCGGACGCGCACCGCATCGTCCAGCGTCTTGCGAAACTGATCCGCCGCCTCCGTCGCGCTAATCTCCCGCTCCGTCATCCGCCGCGCCGGCAGTTGCCAATATCTCCGTGCCTCAAACGTCCCGGCTGCCGCCACCCACGCCATCGATGCCGCCGGAAAGCTCGTGATCCCCTCATAAAACGTCGAATCGTAGACGTCGCGCCAACTATGAGCGATGAAATCCGCCACCAATTGTTCGCGCACGGCAAACGCGCCGCGCCCCGTCTCGGCCAGAATCGCCCCGATCTCCGACGCCCAATACAACGTGCCGCCGTGGCGTGCGATGTACAACGGCGCTTTCCCCAGCCGATCCCGAGACAACAAGACCTGCCGGCGCCGCTTGTCGTACAGCGCCACCGCCCAGAACCCCACGAACCGCCTGAAACAATCCTCCCCCCACCGCCGATATGCCTCGACCAGCACTTCCGTATCGCAATGAGTACGAAACGGCACCCCCACCGCCGCAAGCTCCTGGCGCAGCTCAATGTGATTGTAGATCTCCCCATTAAACGCCAGGCAGCATGACCCATCTCCCGACCAGAACGGCTGATGCCCCCCCGGCGACAGATCGACAATCGAAAATCGCCGGTGCCCCAGGGCCACGTCATGCGCCATCCCCGCCGACTCAACCGCCACCGGCTCATCCATCGTCGACAGATCGAGATACCGCTCCCCCGCCGAGTCGATCAGCGTCAGCCCCTCGTCATCCGGCCCCCGATGCCGCATCGCCCGGGTCATTCGAAAAATCGACGCGGCCGACGGATCTCCGCCGGCCGGCCGTACGTACCCCGCTATGCCGCACATCGCAGCCCCGTATCCCCGCCCCCGCATCCCTCGGCCGCTGATTTTGTCACCCACAAATCGATCACGCGCTCCTGCCCAAAACATCTCAACCAGCCACCCGCCTGCCGCCTCAGTTGATGCGCCGCGTTCAGCAAGCCGGCAACTCCCTTTCCGCGCAATTCCGGCGGCAATTCCGCCTCCACCGCTCTCCGCCGCTGCTCGATCGAGAAGTCGCGAGTGCGCTCGATCGATAGCGCATACGGAAGCCGCCGCAGCGACGCGACCGTCTCTCGCTCCGTCGTCCAATTGAGCGACCGCAGCCCCTCAACCGGCCGGCCCAGCCATCTCAGATAGCGCTCCGCCCAATCCCGCCGCATCGTCGGCAGAAAGGGCAGCCGATAGTGCGGCTCAAAAAAGCAGTTGTAATCCGGCGCTCGCAGATACAGCACGCCCCCCGGTCGCAGCACCCGCGCCATCTCCGCGATGCATTGCCGCACGTCCGCCACATGCTCCAACGTCTGAAACGTCGTGACGACGTCAAAGCTCTCATCCTCGAACGGCAGCGCCTCCCCATACGCCGCCACCATCCGGCGCACATATCCCGCCGGATACCCGCACAGCTCGATCTTTCTCTGATAGTACGTCCGCTTCCACTCTTCCGGCTCGATCCCCGACACGTCGTACCCGCGCCGCAGGCCGTGCAGCATGAACGTACCGCACCCCGCCGCCACATCCAGCACCCGCCCCACCCCCGGCCGCCGCGCCTCGATCACACCCCACCGCCGATCGTAGTTTCTCGACTCGTCAAACCAGTTCTCAACCGCTCGCTCAATCCACGGCCCGTCCGGCAAGCCAAACAGCCGCGCGCAGTCGTCGCGCAGCCGTTCGTGCATGAATGCCCTGAGCTGTTCGAGCGTTTGAATCATCCACGCGCCTATGCCGCCATCGGCAATTCGTTCACGGCCACAGCGCGCTTCCGCGCCACGACCATATACATCCACGTATACCGCTCATCGCGGCTCAGTCGATCCAGCCCCCAGGCCGCCAGTTGAAACGAAAACGCCGCCAGCGGCACCAGCCCCGTCCATCGCATCGGCCCGCGATTCAGCCGCATCACGTAGTACGCCAGCAGCGTGCCAAACGTCGTGAAGAACCCCGACAGCGCCTTCACCTCCAACACCTCAAACCCCACCTTCTCAAACAGGTGCCGCAACCCGTACTTCGTGTACCTGTAAAAATCGCGCGGCTCCTCATGCAAGTGCCACAGGAACGGCATGCTGTAAATCGCCACCCCCTCCTCTTTCAACAATCGATGACACTCCCGAATCGCCTGCTCCGGTTCCTCCAGATGTTCCAGCACCGACGTACACAGCGCGCAATCGAACGATCCTTCCGCCGCCGGCACCCGATACGCCGTCCCAAACAGATCCACATTCGACGGATCGTGAAACGACCCCTGATGATCCACCCCCACGTGCTGCTCGACGATTTTAGCCAGCATTCCCCGGTACGGCTTTCGCCCACAC
>JBBRIN010000413.1:0-4438 GCA_038221115.1 Tepidisphaerales bacterium | reverse complement strand
GAGCGGTTCATTCCTGCACAATGGCATGGTGATCGTCCCCTGCTCGAGCAATACGTTGGCCGAGGTCGCCTGCGGAATCGGCAATAACCTCATCGCCCGCGCCGCGGCGGTGACGCTCAAGGAGCGCCGCAAGCTCGTGCTGGTGCATCGCGAGATGCCGCTCTCGCCCATTGACGTGAACAATTCTAAAACGCTTTCGGATGCCGGCGTGATCCTCTGCCCGGCAAACCCCGGCTTTTACCTGAACCCCACGACCGTCGGCGAGGTGGTCGACTTTGTGGCGGGGAAACTGCTCGACCTGATGGGCGTGAAGCACGCGATGGATACGCGGTGGGATCCGAAGAACGTGCGGCCGCCGGTGAAGCTGAGCTAACGGGGGAGCAGATGCAGGCGCAGGCAATCGACGATCCGATGTTAGCCGGCGGGCTGGGGACGAAGCTCTCGGTCTTCGCGCGCGACATCAAGATCAGCCACACGATATTTGCGCTGCCCTTCGCGCTGCTGAGCACTTTTCTGGCGGCCGGGGGGTGGCCGCGCCCGGGCCAGTTGGTGTTGATCCTGATCTGCATGGTGACGGCGCGCACGCTGGCGATGGCGATGAACCGCCTGCTCGATGCGCGCGGCGACGCGCTCAATCCGCGCACCAGCCGTCGCGCGATCCCAAGCGGCGCATTGTCCCGATCCTTCTTCCTTACGTCGATCGTGGTATGCGCGGCTGCTTTCGTCGGCGCGACTGCGATGTTTCGGGTGTGGTACGCAAACCCCTGGCCGCTGATCCTGAGCGTGCCGGTGCTGGCGTTCCTATCGGCCTATCCGCTGCTGAAACGGTTCACGCGGTTGTGCCACTACTATTTAGGAATGGCGTTGGCCCTGGCGCCGCTGTGCGCCTGGATCGCGATCGCCGGCCGGCTGGCGATGCCGCCGGTGTGGATGGGCCTTGCGGTCACACTGTGGACGGCGGGGTTCGACATTATTTACGCCTGTCAGGATTACGCGAGCGACGTCGCCTGCGGCGTGTTCTCAGTCCCTGCGCGCATCGGCATTGCCCGAGCCCTATGGGTCTCCCGAGTGACGCACGTCGCCTGCCTGGCGATGCTTGTCCTGGTCGGCCTATCGGGGCGCCCGGTGTTAGGGGCGATCTACTTCACCGGCGTTGGAATGGCAGCGGTGCTCATGGTGGTAGAGCACTCGTTGGTCAAGGCGGGTGATCTGTCGAAAGTGGGGATGGCGTTCTTTACGGTCAATGGCGTGATCAGCTTGACGATCGGGGTGCTGGGGATCGTGGACGTGTTCTATTGAAGCGCAACAGATCGGCAGCGTGGCGTGTGTTGCTTCAGCGACCACGTCGGCTTTGATAGCGCGCATACGGAATCTCCTCCAAAAACGCTTTGAGTTCTACGGCGCGGCTAATTGCAGGCTCCATTGCGACATTCATGTGGGTATCAGGATAGTCCTTCCAATCGCGAACCAGCTTAGCGCGGACCGCCTGGAGCAAGGTATATCGATACGCACGCGTCGCCTGAAGCACATCGCGGATGCATCCATCGAAGTAGTCCTGGTGGCCGCGCTGACGCCAGAAGGGGAGATGGCGTGCGGGCAGGAGATCATTAACGAGCTTGGCGACGGAGCCGTGAAGGTGCTGCATCATCGGGCCCAGGTCAGAACCCAGCTTCAGATATCCCAGCGTGTGGTAGTGGTTGCTGAGGAGAGTGGTGACCCAGGGGGTGAAGTGGTACTGCGCGGTGTAGTGTTCGAAGCGGTCCCAGAACACCGCTTTTGTTTCTGGAGACTTGAAGGCGTGCTGGGCGTCGCGGACTTTGGAGGTGATGAAGTAAACGGTGTTGTCGCGGTACCAATGCTCGAAGCGGTGTTTACCGTTGAAGAACTTTCGCTTCGTGTATGAGCTCTTTCGGAAGTGGCCCATGGGATGGTCTATACCCCGACGTGGTCGCTGAAGCGAGCCACGCCGCGCCGGAAAAAGGAAGGACGCCCGACCATCTGATCGGGCATCCTCTCGTTTTGATTACTTTTTCTTTCCCTTCGCGCCGCTCTGCTTGATCGCCGCATGGGCCGCGGCCAAGCGCGCGATGGGCACGCGAAACGGGGAGCAGCTCACGTAATTGAGGCCGGCTTTGTGGCAGAACTCGACGGATTTGGGGTCGCCGCCGTGTTCGCCGCAGATGCCGCACTTGAGGTCCCTGCGGGTCTTGCGACCGAGGTGAACGGCCATGTCGATCAGCTTGCCGACGCCGCCGACATCGAGCGACTGGAACGGGTCGCGCTCGAGGATTTCCTTCTTCACGTACTCAGGCAGAAAGCTGCCCGAATCGTCGCGGCTGTAGCCGAAGGTCATCTGGGTGAGGTCGTTGGTGCCGAAGGAGAAGAACTCGGCGGTATGCGCCAGCTCGTCGGCGGTGATGGCGGCGCGCGGCACCTCGATCATGGTGCCATACAGATAATCCACCTTGACCTTCTGCTCCTTCATCACCGCGTCGGCGATGGCAACCGTGTGCTTCTTGCAGAAATCCAGCTCGGCCTTCGTGCCCGCCAGCGGGATCATGATCTCGGGCAGGACGGAGATCTTCTGCTTCTTGCACTCGACGGCCGCCTCGATGATGGCGCGAACCTGCATCTCGAGAATCTCTGGATAGGTGATAGCCAGACGGTCGCCGCGGTGGCCGAGCATCGGGTTGGATTCGTGGAGTTGTTGAACGCGCTTCTTCACCTCATCCAGGGTCTTGCCGAGGCTGCGCGCCAGCTCCTCCTGGTCCTTTTCGTTGTGGGGCAGGAACTCGTGGAGCGGCGGATCGAGCAGGCGGATCGTGACGGGCAGGCCCTTCATTGCCTTGAAGATGCCGATGAAATCTTCCTTCTGGTAGGGGAGCAGCTTGGCGAGCGCGGCCTTGCGCGATTCAACGTCCGTCGCGAGGATCATCTCGCGCATGTGGTGAATGCGCTGCGGGTCAAAGAACATGTGCTCGGTGCGGGTCAGGCCAATGCCTTCAGCGCCGAAGTTACGAGCCACATCCGCATCGTGCGGCGTGTCGGCGTTCGTGCGCACTTTTAATGTGCGATACTTATCCGCCCACAGCATGATCTGCTTGAATGCGCCCGCCAGCGACGCTTCCTGCGTTTCGACCTGGCCTTCATAGACTTCACCGATGCCGCCGTCGAGGGAGAGGAAGTCGTCAGGGCCGTAGGTCCTGCCGTCCACGGTCATCTGGCGCTTGGCGGCGTCGATGTGAAGTGCGCCCGCGCCGGCGACGCACGGGGTGCCCATGCCGCGCGCGACGACTGCCGCGTGGGAGGTCATGCCGCCGGTGCTGGTGAGGATGCCCTCGGAGACATGCATGCCGCCGATGTCGGCCGGCTCGGTCTCGCGGCGGACGAGGATGATCTTTTCACCCTTGCCGACCCGCTCCTCGGCTTCTTCAGCGGTGAACGCGAGCTTGCCGACCGCCGCGCCCGGGCTGGCGGGGCGGCCTTTGGCGAGCACCTTCTTCTCCGCCTTGGGATTGAACGTCGGGTGCAGCAACTGATCCAGGCTCGCCGGGTCGACGCGTAGAATCGCCGTCTTCTCGTCGATCAGCTTCTCCTTGACCATCTCCACGGCGATGCGCACGGCCGCCTGGGCGGTTCGCTTGCCGTTGCGGGTCTGGAGCATGTACAGCTTGCCCTTCTCGATCGTGAACTCAAAGTCCTGCACGTCCTTGTAGCGCTTCTCCAGCACGTTCTTGATGTTGAGCAGCTCCTTCCAGCTCTTCTGGCTCCACTTGCCCATTTCGGTGTTGCATTCCAGCGGCGTGCGAATGCCGGCAACGACGTCTTCGCCCTGGGCGTTGACCAGGAACTCGCCGTAGAAGACGTTCTGGCCGGTGGACGGATCGCGCGTGAACGCGACGCCGGTCGCCGAGTCGTCACCCATGTTGCCGAAGACCATCGACTGTACGTTGACGGCGGTTCCGCGGACGCCGCGGATGTCATTCAGTTCGCGATAGCGAATCGCGCGGTCGCCCATCCAACTCTTGAAGACCGCTTCGATTGCGTGCTCGACCTGGACGAACGGATCGGCGGGAAACTCCGCGCCGACGTGCTCGCGGTAAACGCGCTTGTAACGCTCAACGACTTCCTTGAGGCCTTCGGTATCGAGCTGGGTGTCGAGCTCGACCTCCTTGGCCTGCTTGACCGCCGAGAGCTCGTGCTCGAAATGATGGTGGTCGACCCCCATGACGGTGTCGCCGAACATATTGATCAGGCGGCGATAGCTGTCGTACGCGAAACGCGGGTTACCCGAGAGGCGGGCGAGCCCCTCCACGGCCTCATCGCTCAGCCCGATGTTGAGCACCGTATCCATCATGCCGGGCATTGAGAATTTGGCTCCCGAGCGGGCGGCGACGAGCAGCGGATTAGCGGGGTCGCCAAACTTCTTGCCGGTGGC
>JBBRIN010000412.1:0-4446 GCA_038221115.1 Tepidisphaerales bacterium | reverse complement strand
CCCGGGTGCCCGAACTGCCCGAAATACGCCAGATCTTTGCGAACCTGCGCATCGGTGAGGTTCAGGCTTTCCCCAAGCTGCCGGCTCGAGATCGTTCGCCGTTCCTTCCGCTTGAACCCCTCCAGTTGCCGCAGGTAAAGGCTCAGCCGCCGCACCGCCGGGTTGGGGATCTGGTCCGCCCGCACGTCCATCCGGTGGTCCGATCGCGGCGACTCTGCCTTCACATCCGACTTGGGCTGGGCAGGGGGGGTATGGGGGGAATGAGGCTGTGGTCGCGGCTGATCCGGGCGCGGCTGGTCCATGCGACTCCAAAAACGAAAACGATCCGACGTCCTGTTATACACTCGCGCCGCGCGCCATGCGCGCGCAAACTGCGCCCGCGACGGAACGCTTGCCAATCGATTCCTTGACACCTATTCTGGCATCTGCTAGTTTGCCCCGGCTCGTCATTTTCGCCGGCGAGAAGCGTGCGAAGTGTGCGGCGAATAAGGTTTTAACGTTCGGCGATCAAAGGGGCAAACACCTCGCGCGCTCCTCCCGGGAACGACGCGGTCGAGGTTTTGCAAATCCGCCGAGCGCTCACGCCCCGGGTTGCTGGAGTCACGCCTGTGATCAATCGCCGCTGCCGCCTCCTCGCCTCCACACCTTGCCGCGCCGCAGCTTCGATCCTGTTGTGCGCTCTCGTCGTCGCGCAAGCCATCGCACAACCCGTCACCGCGCCGCCCGCTCCCACCGTCGTGATTCCGGGCTCCGGTGCGGCCTCCCGTCCTGCGTCCGGCCCGGCTACCGTCCCCACCATCAACCGTCCCCAGGCTCCGGTCACTGCCCTCAAGACCGCCGCGGTTCTCACCCCCCCGATGGTTGCATCGGTCAATAAATTCATCGCCGACAGCGTCACCCGTCTGGCCAAGGACGATGACACCGATGCAGCCGCCATCTCGCGCAACGACCTCATCGCCGGCTCCGTCGACAACCCGGGCCCGGTCAGCGTCGCGTACCTCACCGCGTACATGACTTCCCTCGCCCGCGCCCTTCAGCCCGTCATGGCCACGGGCAGCATCCGCGCCAAGGTCAACGCCGCCATCGTCGCAGCGCGCGTGGCCGAAAACGCGCAGACCGCCGGCGTCCCTGCCAGTTGGCTCCAGCCCATCGCCGCCGCTGGTCTCGCCGATAAATCCGATGCGGTGGCAATCTGGGGTATGAAAACCGCTGCCGGCGTCATGAACTCCATGCCGGGCGTCCCCAATCCGAAACTTCTCGGTCAGATTCTCGACGCCGTCCAGAAGCACAACCTCAACGGCGCGATCACCGATGAGGCCTACAACGCACTCCGCGACGCCAACAACCCGCAGGTGATCGACACCCTCATCAAGCTATACAAGGTGCGCGTCGACGCATACGCCAATGGCGTACCGCCCGACCCCTACTCTGACCGCAAAGCGAGCGGCTTGCTTACCGCAGCCGTCGGGATGTGGGCCAAATTAAACGCCGCTCAGAAGACGCAGGTGATGAACCTCATCGCCAACATCCTCGAAGCCGGCGCAGCCCAATACGCCAGCGGCAAACACCCTCCCGAAGTAATGGAGCAGCTCAAGACACTCCTGATCGACACCGCTAAGGCTGTCGTCATCGTCGCAGGCTCGACTAACAACAAAGACCTGGACGCGAAGGCCCAACCTGCAATTCGGATCAGCAATGCCAAGCCGCAAGATGTCCCCGAGATCGAAAAGCCCGTCGTCGACGGCGTCCGCCAGGCTTTCCCCCAGCCCCCCGCCATCGGCAACGCCAACCCTAAGCCCTGAGCCCGCCGTGTCGCGCCATCCGCCTCGAACTCGTGTGTGAATGTCTCGACTGCTCCTCATCCCCCTCGCCCTCGTCCTGCTCCTCGCCGGCGCCATGATGCTCTCCGGCACCGCCGCCGAAAAGCGCGCCGACTTCACCTTTGTCGACCGCGGCGACATCAAGACTCTCGACCTTCCCCGACTCACCTACATGCAGGATATCCGCATCGCCTACGCCCTGTTCGAGGGGCTGTACGCCGTCCACCCGCTCACGCTGGACCCCATTCCCGGGACCGCCGACCGGATCGACATCAGCGACGATAAAAAGACCTACACCTTCCACATTCGCAACACCGCAAAGTGGTCCAACGGCGACCCCGTCGTCGCCGCCGACTTCGTCTTCGCATGGAAG
This sequence comes from Tepidisphaerales bacterium, assembly GCA_038221115.1. Classification (GTDB taxonomy): domain Bacteria; phylum Planctomycetota; class Phycisphaerae; order Tepidisphaerales; family Tepidisphaeraceae; genus JANXVV01. Next base: position 2,253 of record JBBRIN010000412.1, on the reverse strand, counting down.
CGCATGCTCGACGAGTCTGGTGACTACGCAGAGCTCTTCAACTACATCCAAGGCGCTGAAGAATATCAAAAGGCCCTCGCCGACAAAGGCAAGGGCGGCCCGCCCCCGGACTTCACCAAGGTCGGCGTCGAGACGCGCCCGGATGATCCCAGCTACCTGCGCGTCCAGCTCAAGAACCCCACCGTATTCTTTCCCGACCTCGTCGCCTTCACCCCCTTCTTCCCATCCCATGCCAAAAGCATGCTCATCAAAGAGGATAAATCGGGCGAAATGCGCGTGAACCCCAAGTACACGCGCCCTCCCAACCTCGTCGGCAACGGCCCCTATCGCCTCGACAAGTGGGAGTTCAAGCGGAAAATCCGCCTCGTCGCCAACGACTACTACTGGGACAAACCCGGCGTCAAGAGCAAGACCATCGACATGCTTGCCATCGACGACCCGCAGAATTGCTTCGCCGCCTACGAATCCGGCGCCGTTGACTGGTGGAATGAGGTCCCCGGCACCATCGGCGGCGAACTACTCAAGCGCGGTCGCACCGACCTGCATGTCTTCACGAGCTTCGGCACGTACTTCTATTCCTTCAACTGCCGCCCAACGCTGCCCGGCGGCGCGGACAATCCCCTCAAGGACGTGCGCGTACGTCAAGCCCTGAGCATGGCCATCGAAAAGCAGTTCATCGTCGACCACATCACGCGGATGGGCCAGCCCGTTGCGACGCAGTACATCCCCCCGGGCGCATTCAAGGCCTACCAGCCCCCCCAAGGCCTCCCCTTCGACGTCCAGCGGGCGCGCCAACTCCTCTCCGACGCCGGCTTCCGCGATGGGCACGGATTCCCCCAGCTCAAAATCAACTTTAATACCGAAGGCCAGCACAAGGAGATCGCCGAGTATGTGCAGCGCCAGTGGCGCGATCATCTGAGCATCAACGTCGAGCTCGACGGCAAGGAGCTCAAGACCTTCAGCGACCAGTTGCGCAACAAGCAGTATTCAATCTCCCGCGCCAGTTGGTACGGCGACTACAACGACCCGTCCACGTTCACCGACAAATACCTCCCCGGCGGCGGCAACAACGACTCGGACTGGAACAACGAGCGATTCGCAAAGCTCTGCGACGACGCGACCCGCGAAACCGACCAGACCAAACGCCTGCGCGTCTTCCACGACGCCGAGCAGATCCTGCTGGACGAATCCCCCATCCTCCCATTGTTTCATTACGTCAACTCCCACATGCGCGGCGACAACGTTAAGGGAATTCCCGAAAACGCTCGAAACTCCATCATCCTCAAGTCTGCCGAAGTGGTGCGCAAGCGTTGATGCTGCTACAACATGTTGGCGGCCCAGCCGCCCGCGCCGACCAACAACGCCCTTCATGACCCGCTTTCTCATTTCCAGGCTCGCGCAGTTCCCTCTGATCCTCGTCGTGATCTACCTGCTGACGTTTTACATGGCATGGGTCGTCCCCGGCGACCCATTCCTCCGCAACGACAAAAACCTGTCGCCCGAAGCCCTCGCCAAGCGGCGCGCCGCGTTCCACGCCGAGAGTTGGCAGAGCTTTCTCGGCTATTACTCTCAGCGCGTTCTCCTGCATGCCGACTTCGGTCAGAGCATGGAATACGACGAATGGTCGGTCAACGACATTCTTCGCTCTGCGCTTCCCGTATCCGTCACGCTCGGTCTCTTCGCCCTCATCGTTGCACTGCTTGGCGGCGTGGGCCTCGGCACCGTCGCCGCCGTCCGCCGCGACGGCATCCTCGACTGGGTCAGCCTCACCATCGCCCTCACTGGAATAAGCCTCCCCAGCTTCGTCGCCGCAGCCATCCTGTTCATCGCATTCACCGCAAGGATCCACCTCTTCCCCGTCGGCGAATGGGGCCACATCCGCGACCTCATCCTCCCCGGCATCGCGCTGGCGCTCCTGCCCATGGCTTATATAGCCCGACTCACCCGCGTCTCCATGCTCGACACCCTCGGCAACGACTACGTTCGCACCGCTCGCGCCAAGGGGTTGGCGCGCGGCGTCGTCATCTGGAAGCACGCCCTGCGCAATGCACTCCTACCCGTCCTCAGCTATCTCGGCCCCGCCGCGGCCTACGCCCTCACAGGCTCCTTCGTCGTCGAAAAGGTCTTCAACGTCCCCGGCCTCGGTCAACATTTCGTCAACAGCATCCTCAACCGCGACCGCACCCTCATCCTCGGAACCGTCATCGTCTATTCATTCTTCCTGCTCGCCTTCAACCTCCTGGTCGACATCGG
>JBBRIN010000411.1:0-4451 GCA_038221115.1 Tepidisphaerales bacterium | reverse complement strand
CATACGCGATCAGTAGCGGCAACAAAAAAAGCAGGCACGTCAGCGGCGCCTGCGACTTCTGCATATAGCCCAGCGGCAATGCACCCTCCCGCTTGCCGGCGCGCGGCGACACCCCCTCCGTGCCCGCCGATCGAATCCCTACCGCTCGACTCATGCAATGCCTCCGACTCAGACGTCCGAAAACCTATCTCTGAATCGGGCATTCCGGGAACTCTTCTTCAATGACCTACTTCTTCTCCCCCTTCTCATCCACCAACTGCTGACACAATCGGGTAATCCGAATCGCCCGCCCTCCGCGGAACTGCCCCAGCTGTCCCAAAAACTTATGCTTCCCCTCCACCTGAATCAGCACGTCCGCCGCGTACGGCTTTTCCGTCGTTATCACGTCCCCCACCTGCAACGACATCAGCTCGTTCACGCTGATCGTCGTCTGCGCCAGGAACCCCCGCACCTCCACCGGCGCGTTGTTCACATTCCCCGTCAACTTCCGCAGGTGATCGTCCAACGCCCCCTTGCGCTGATAGCTGAACCAGTTCTGCGACGCCAGCGTCGACATGATCGGCTCGATTACGTTGTACGGAATGCACAGGCTCATCGTCCCCGCCCGGTTTCCCATCTTCAGCTCGAACCCGATCACCACCACCGTCTCGTTCGGCGGCACGATCTGCACCAACTGCGGGTTGCTCTCAAAATCCTGAACGCTGAACGTCACCGGCGTCAGGTTGCTCCACGCCTCCGACAAATGATGCGTCGCGCGATCGGTGATCCGCTGCACCAGCCGTTGCTCGATCTGCGTCAATGGTCGCTGCGGAATGAACAAATCCGCGTTCGATCCACCGAGCAGCCGATCGATGATCGGATACAAAATCAGCGGGCTGATTTCCAGACACAATTGCCCATCGAGCTGATCCGCCTTCAGCAGATTGAAGCAAGTCGGGTTCGGCAGCGAGTGAATGAACTCGCTATATGTCAATTGCTCGATGTTCGCGACCGTCACTTCGACGATTGTCCGCAGATACCCCGACAGCGCCACGGAAAAGTTTCGCCCGAACCCCTCGTGCAGCGCCTCGAGCGCCCGCATCTGGTCCTTGGAGACCCGCTCCGGCCGCTTAAAGTCATAAACATGCACTTCGACCGGCGCCGCCTCCGGCGCCGGCGTTCCCCCACCGCCATCCCCCATCCCCCCCGTCCTGCGAAACACCTGCTGGCCCGCATCACCCGACACCTTCATCTCCATCTGCCCGGTATCGACCGCCGCCAGCAGTGCGTCTACTTCAGATTGATCAAGGACATCGCTCAAGGTGCGCAGCCTCCATGCCACGGACGGAATTGTCAGCCACGGTCACTATTATCGGACGAAGCTCATCGTTCCCTTTACCCGATCCCAAACATCACGCCGGCAATGGCTTCCCCTTCGTCTCCGGAGCCAACCAGATGACAACCATTCCAACAATGTAAACCGCGGAAACCACCATACCCATCCTGGCAAAACCGCTGCTCATCTGCGCCAACGCAATCGACCCCGCGCCTGCCAGAATGCGGCCCGAGTTAAAGGCGATCCCCTGCGCCGTCGCCCTCACCCTCGTGGGGAACAGCTCCGGCAAGTAAAGCGGGAGCCACCCGTAAAAGGCCGCCGATACCCCACCGACGATAAACACCATCACCTTGAATCCCAGCGCGTGGCTGGCGTCGTACTCGTGGAATCCAAGAAACACGATCTGGCACGCGATTAAAGAGCCGAGGCACAGCAGAAAGTACGCGATGCGTCGATTCAGCCGGGCGGCGATCAGCGGCGCAATGAGACACCCAACAATGGCTCCCAGCCCAAGCAGGATGCCCATCACCGCTTTTGCACTCGGCTGGTAGCGGTCCGGCTGCTGCAATTCCCGGTCGACCCATGTAGGTATGTTCTGAACCGCTCCCCAAGTTCCCAACAATGCCACCGAGGCAAACACAATCGCAAGGAAGGCCGTCATCCGAAGCCCCGGGGAGCCGAACAGCTCAGTCAACGGCCGCGACGGCGCCTTTTTCTGAGCCTCCTTCCATTTGTGGGATTCGGGCACGAACATCTGAATCAAAAATGTGATCACCGCGGGCGCTGCTCCAGCGAGCACCACCCACCGCCAGCTCGTTGGAGTCACCGGATGAAAGAAGCAGATCGATGCAATCAAAACAAACCCAACATTCGACGCAGCACCAATCAACCCGGCAAGGAATGACCTGTATTTCGCGTCCCACACTTCCATGACGAGTGCGACGCCCAGCGCCCACTCCCCTCCCATTCCCACTGCCGCGACAAAACGAAGCGCCGCCATCTGGAACGGCGATCCAACAAAATAGAGCAACCCCGTGAATCCGGAATACACGAGAATCGACATCGACATCGCTTTGACGCGCCCGATCTTGTCCCCGAGCCAGCCGAAGACCAGGCCACCAAAGGCGGCACCGAACAGAAACATCGCATTGATCCACACGACCCACTGCTTAATTTGCGCGTTCAGCTCCGCGGCAGGCAGCACGCCGCGCGTGGCTGTAATCAAGTCTTTTAGAGCCGGCCCCGCAATCTGGGGCATGATCCCCATCTCCAAACCATCAAACATCCAGCCCAGGAATGCAGCAGCAAGGACCAACATCTTCCCCCGTTGCCCTACTTCACTCGACGCTTCCCCCAGCATCTCCCCCGGAACTGCCCCCATCGCAGGAACGTCTGTCACTCCATTCGCCACGGATTCACCTCTCAATCGTCCGCTCACCCCCGTGCCTCGGCACCCAGTCCTCGCCGCGCCGCAAAGGTAACAACTCCGCCCCATTCGTGCGAGGGCTCCCAGTCCGGTATCGCTTTTGCGATCCAGCTCACCGATGTTCCCCTCCGCAGGTTTCCGCCCAAGCCGGCGTTCGGCTCCGGCGGAATGTCACAGTTATCACCCGGGGGCCCGAAAGGATTCTCGCCATGCTGGACACACTACAAGCACAAGTTGAACACACCGAAGGCCCCGTTGCCCGCGCCATCGAGGAACAAACGGCCAAGCTTCCCTCTGACATCTTTCTCTGGCTCGCCGGCGCGTCGATCGCCGCCTCCGTCACCCTCAAGATCCTCGACCGCCACCACGATGCCCTGTTCGTCGGTCAATGGGCCCCGACCTTCCTCATCCTCGGCCTCTACAACAAGCTCGTAAAGGTCGCAGGAAGCGACCGCTACAGCTAAGCAGTCGCTCGGCATTCTCAACAGGGCATGGCGATAAACCGGCGGCGCGGGTGAGTTTCTTCGCGAGCTCATCTGATATTGCCGCAGATTACTCCGCATGTCCTGTTCTTTTTTTGCTCACCTCCCACCGGTCCGTGGCTAAATGCATGACTCCCGCGGGCAATCTGCTACCATACCCCTCCAAACCTTGGACCCACGGAACGGGTCTATGGCCTCGCCCCGATTGTCTTAGCAGGATCCCACATGCCCCGTGACCCGCACGGCCTACGGAAGTCTCGTCAGACCCACGCCTCCCGCAAGCTCGCGCGCCATTCCCTAACCGCCGCCGCTATGCCCGCGCGCTGTGGCATCGAGCCCCTCGAAGCCCGCCTGCTCCTCGCCTCCACCCCCTTCTTCGGCACCCCCTTCCAACTCTCCGCCACCATCCAGGCTGAAGATTTCGACACCGGCGGCGAAGCCGTCGCATACCACGACCGCACCGTCTCCAACGACGGCGGCCAATACCGCGCCACCGGTGTCGACGTCGAATCCACCACTGACACCGCCGGCGGCTTCGACGTCTGCTTCATCAAGGCCGGCGAGTGGATGAACTATTCCGTCAATGCCCCAGCCACTGGCGACTATGCCTTCGCCTTCCGCCTCGCCAGCGCCAACCTCGGCGGCACCTTCCACGTCGAGGTCGACGGCATCGACAAAACCGGCGCGCTCACCATGCCCGGCACCGGCGGCGCGCAAAACTGGACCACCGTCAACAAAGCCGGCGTCAACATGTCCGCCGGCCAACACATCCTCCGCGTCGTCTTCGACACCAACGCCAGCACCAGCAGCTCCATCATGGGCAGCATGAACTGGATGCAGATTACCGCGCCCCCGCTGCCGACCGTGACCATCACCGCCACCACCCCCAACGCTTCCGAAACAGGCCCCACCGCAGGCGCCTTCACCCTCACCCGCACCGGCGATACCTCCACGACGCTCACCGTCCCCGTCTCTCTCACCGGCACCGCCACCAACGGCTCCGATTACACCGCCGTCGGCGCCACCGTCACCTTCGCCGCCGGTCAATCCACCGCGCCCCTCGTCATTACTCCCATCGACGACACCCTCGTCGAAGGGCCCGAATCCGTGATCGCAACCCTCACCGCCGGTGCTGGGTTCAGTATCGGCGCTCAGAGCGCCGCCACCGTCACCATCGCCGACAACGACAGCAGCCCCGCCCTTCCCTCGGTCAGTATCAGTGCCACAA
>JBBRIN010000410.1:0-4467 GCA_038221115.1 Tepidisphaerales bacterium | reverse complement strand
AAATCCGTAAACATGCCTACGGGCACGCGCGGCCGGTGGGGCTGCCGCGATGGAGCTTCGAGACGGATCGAGCGGGGTGGTCGTACGCGAACGCGGTTGATGCGGGGTGGCCGATCAAGGGCGCGCTCGAAATAAAGCTGGAGCAGCAAAACCCGCAGTTGGTGGGGCCGGTGAGTTTCTGGAAGAGCGAGGAAGCGGGGACGGTCGTGATTGAAGCGGCCGGCCGGGTGAGTTCGAAGGAGGCCAGATTGTATTGGCGTGCTCTTGGGGAGGCGGGATTCAGTGCGAACAACTCGGTTGGTTTCACGTTCGATGGAGGGGAGGAGCTAAAAGCGTATCGGTTGCAACCAATGTGGAGGGGGGCGATCGTGCAGTTGAGGATCGATTTTGATCTGCGGAGGGAGGGCGGAGGGGGAGATTGGGTGCGAGTGAAACAGATTGGCCTCGAGAAATAGCTTAGAAAAGCTATCGTCGCGCACGCATCGCTTTCGCAAGCTTTTCAAGAGCAGCTTCGGCGGCCGTGTATTGGGCGAACTTCCTTTCGTCCCGATAGAACGCGGCGGTATGGGCGTAGCTTCGGGAGCCGGACCAGCGCAGGCCATGCGATTTGTGCAACAACTCGTGGTAGATGACGAAGTCGAGCACGTACTCGGGAACTGCTGCCGCATCCAGCGTCCGGCTGATCATGATTGCGTCGCCCACCCAGTCGTAGTGGCCGAACTTGCGATGCGTCAGGGAGCGCGACCAATACAGCTTCGGCTTGGGGATGCCGTTGGGAAAGTATCGCGCGACCACCCGCTCAAAGGAGTCGCCAAGGTCGTGGTGGGCGCCGCGCGCTTCGTCGATGATTCCGGCAAGGGCCTCGAGCTCGGCGGCAAGGGCGACATAGGCTTCGGAACGCATGGCGCCGAGCACATGCCGCTTGGACCGCGGATCGCGATGGAGACAGCAGCGCGCCAACGCCAAAAAATCGTCATCAGAGAAGGTGATCGCGGGCGTGGGAAAGTAGATTTCCAACGGCCCTGCGCGGGTTTGGCGGAGCCTATATAGCCCGCGCAGGGGGAGGAAACACAAGCGCGCGGGGGGCGTAAAGCGGGATTGTTGGGCCATGGCGGCGTCGATGATCCGGGTTGCGGTTCGAACGGCGTGGGCGTAACCGGCCAGAGAGCCCTCATCGGCGAGAAAGGCCAGCCATCCGCGGAGGGCTCGGGACTTGGCGGTGAGTTGGGCGGGTGAAACTCTCTTCAGGTTGAGGGAAATCTCGAGCCGCCTGGATGCGGCGGCGATCGAGTGATGGAGCGCGCGCAGCTCGGCTTCGGCTGGGCCGCTGGCGAGGCGCGTCGCGAGTTTGTGGGTATAGCCGGTCAGCCCGGAGATGGTGAGGCCCATGGCGGGCTTAGTGCAGTTCCTGAATGCGGATATTGCGCCAGCGGATTTCCTCGCCGGGCTTGCCCTTGGCGCCGATGCCGTGGACCTGGAGCGCGATAATCCCCTTGGGCGTCATCGCGTCGTGGAGGTCGGCTGCGGCGATGCCGTTGAGCCAGGTCTTGAGCGAGTCGCCGCGGCACTCGATGCGGCCCTGGTTCCAGTCGTTGTGCTTGAACGCCTTCTGGGCTTCGGGCTTTTCCTTGAGGTCGAAAAGCCAGGCGCGGCGGCCCTCGTCGTAGATGCCGGCGGACCAGGCGCGCTTGGAGGGATCGATTTCGTATTGGTAGCCGTGGACGCGGTCGGCAGCGATCTTGATCTTTTTGCCCTTCCAATCGACCTCGGTCGGGTGGTCGAAGACCTCGGAGCGGAACTGCACGCCGGAGTTCATGTCGTCGGCGACCTTGAATTCAAACTCGAGGATGAAATCGCCATAGGTTTGTTTGGTGCAGAGGAACGAATTGGGCGTGTTCAGGACGGTGCGGCCGACGACGCAATTGTCCTCGACTTTGTAATCGGCCTTGCCGCCATGCTGCTGCCAACCTTCGAGGTCCTTGCCGTTAAAGAGCGGCGTCCATGCATCCGATGCCGCGTTGGCGGGGGCAGGATTTTTGTCGGCGGCACGAAGGAGGGCGGCGCCGGCAGCGATGAATACGGCGACGAGGAAGGCAAGGGCGGTGCGTTTCATGGGAAGGGTCTCCGGAATTAGGGAAAGGAATTCGAGTCTTCAGTATACCGTTTGCGGGCGGGTTGGTAAGCCCGAGGGTTTGCTTGCCACATTGGGACGCACAGGTACAATCCCCGGCCTTGCTCGGGCGGCGATGCGCGTCGCTCGAATGATGCAACACATGATGACCAGGTTTAGAAGGGACCCGAACCATGCCCGCCACCGGAAAGATTACGCAGGTGATCGGCTCGACGTTTGACGTTGAGTTTCCCGAGGATCAACTGCCGCGAATTTACAATGCCGTGAAGATTGCGGGCGAGAACAACGGACAGTTCATGAACCTGACCGGTGAGGTGGCGAGCCATCTGGGCGGGGGCAAGGTGCGTGCGGTGGCGCTCGGATCGACCGATGGCTTGCGTCGGGGGATGGACTGCGTCGACACGGGCGGGCCGCTCAGCGTGCCGGTGGGCAAGGAAACGCTGGGGCGGGTGTTTAACCTGCTGGGGGATCCGATCGACAATCGCGGTCCGATTCGCTCGGCAGATGGCGGTGAGATCCCGCGCCGGCCGATTCACCGGGAGCCACCGCCGTTCGTCGATCTGATGCCCAAGGCCGAGGTTTTTGAGACGGGCATCAAGGTGATCGACCTGCTGACGCCGTTCCTTCGCGGCGGCAAGGCGGGATTGTTCGGCGGGGCGGGCCTTGGAAAGACGGTGGTGATTCAGGAGCTGATCGCGCGTATCGCGCAGCAGCATGGCGGTTACTCGGTGTTCGCCGGCGTTGGGGAGCGAACGCGCGAGGGAACGGACTTGTGGCTGGAAATGCAGGAGGCGGAGATCGGCAAAACGGGGCGTCACGTCATCGACCAGACGGTGATGGTGTTCGGCCAGATGAACGAGCCGCCTGGGGCGCGGCTGCGGGTGGCGCTGAGCGCGCTGACGATGGCGGAATACTTCCGCGATGAAACCGGCGCGGATACGTTGCTCTTCATCGACAACGTTTTCCGGTTTACGCAGGCGGGTTCGGAAGTGTCGGCGCTGCTGGGGCGCATGCCCAGCGCCGTGGGTTACCAGCCGACGCTTGCCACGGAGATGGGGGAGCTTCAGGAGCGGATTACATCGACGAAGAATGGGGCGATTACGTCGGTCCAGGCGGTGTACGTGCCGGCCGACGACCCGACGGACCCTGCGCCGGCGAATGCGTTTGCGCACCTGGACGCGTTCATTTACCTGGAGCGGTCGATCGCATCGAAGGGGATTTACCCGGCGGTGGACCCGCTGGCGTCTTCGAGCCGGGCATTAAGCGCTGATATCGTGGGCGACGAACATGCCCGCATCGCGCGGAAGGTGCAGACGATGCTGCAGAGGTACCGCGATCTGCAGGACATCATTGCGATTCTGGGCGTGGACGAGTTGAGCGAAGAGGATAAGCTGATTGTGAGCCGGGCGAGGAAGTTGGAGCGGTTTTTCAGTCAGCCGTTCTATGTGGCTGAGCAGTTCACGGGCAAGGAAGGGAAGTACGTGAAGCTGGCGGATACGCTCAAGAGCTTTGACGAGATCTGCAATGGCGGGGCGGACTCGCTGCCGGAGCAGGCGTTTTTGTATGCGGGCGGGTTGGATGAGGTGAGGGAGCGGGCGAAGGGGATGTGATGATGCAGCATGGATTCCCATGGCGCGGTACGACATCGAATTCCGACCGTCGGCATGGAAAGACTTGGATGCGCTGCCGAAGAAGGACGCCTACGATTGAAGCAAGGCTTGATTGAGGAGGCAAGATGCTGAAGCTGCACCCGGAAATCCTCAAGAAAAACGGCAAGAAGGAATTCGTCGTGCTGCCCTACGAAGAATTCTTGAAAATCCAGGAAGCTCTGGAGGATGCCGATGACTTGCGCGCTCTTCGGGAGGCGAAGCAGCGCGATACCAAAGCCCCCGGCATCCCGCTGGCGGAAGTGCGACGCCGGCTCAATGCCAAGAAGTAGCCATGAAGGCTGTCGATCTCAATCATCGGCTGTACGACAAGCCATTCAAGCCATTCAGGATTCACCTGAGTGACGGCTCATCCGTTGCGGTCACGAACGCCGGGGTCGTATTAGTGAGCGAATCGTCGGCGATTTTGCCAACGGAACTGGGTCGGGATACGGAGGGATTCCCTCTGGTGCGGCGGTGGCGAACGGTTGCCTTGGAGCACATGGTTCAGTTCAGCGATCTGGATGAACCGGTGGGTGGGAAGCGGCCGAAGAAGCGGGGTTAAAGATGGAGAAGTGCGTTTTTGACAAGCCGGCTTCTTTCCTGCCTATATCACATAATTGCTTCACGTTACGGTAGTTGCGATTAACTCTGTTGGGCAAGCGGCTTAGAGGGGCATTAAGCCCGGCA
>JBBRIN010000409.1:0-4479 GCA_038221115.1 Tepidisphaerales bacterium | reverse complement strand
AGGTCGCCGGTTTTGGCAATGCGGATGGCGCTGAGAAGCGACGCGGTTCCGCCGAATTCGAGTTCGGCGGAGTTGCCGAATTCCTGGCGGTAGATCGCTGCGATGGCATCGACCGGGCTCTTGATGCCGGCGGCGCAGTAGATCTTGAGCGGTGGCGTGCCGGAACCCGCCGCGGCGCCGTGCCGATGGTACAGAACGAAAGCGCCCAACCCGAGCGCCAGCAGAACCAGCATGGCCATGAATTTTTTCAAGCCTGTTTCCTCATCCAAAGGACGCCGGCAACGCTGATGAGAATGACGGAGACACCAGCGATCGCAAGCTTTCTGGTGGTCCAGGTCAATAGCGCCTCTGACGGAGTGACTGGTGTCTGGGACTGAAAGACCACGGTTTCGGGCTTCAATTCGGATTGGGAGACGGTTCGAGTGGTGGGGGCAGACGGTGCGGTTGCGGGGCGGGGGTCCTCGGTTCCGTTGAGGCGTTTTTGCTCGACGCGGGCGAGTTCCTCGTCCCAATCGACTTGCAGCAGGAGATCCCAGCCCTGGCGGCGATCTTTGACTTCGCAGGAGCAGGCGCTGGTCAGGAACAGGGCGATCTCGTCGATGTTGTCCGGGGTGAGCTTCTCCTGCGGCAACGCGATGAGCGCGCGACCGCGGCCGAAGATGGGGTAGGCGGTGGGGGTTTTGGGATCGGTTGAACCGCGTTCGAGCATGGCGAGGGTGAACGACTCACCTGCATCCTTGCGCGACAGACGAATGACTGAATGGCGAATGGTAAGGGTGGGGCCGGGGCCGATTCGATTGAAGGGATCATCCGGGCGAAGTTCCGGCATGACGGCGATGGATTCGAGATACTTCAGGCGCTTGGTCAGGGCGTCGGTGGCGGCGGCATCTTTGGAGGCGTCTCCCGATTCCACCAGGATCCAGACCACCGAATCGCCGTGAAGAATTCCGGAAATGATTTGCCGGCGGATGGGAGAATCGAGCAACGTCGCGAACGTGACGGGGTTCATGTCGCCGGACCAGACCTCGCGGTCAGCGAGCACGAGCTTGGCCGGGCCGGCGTGCTCCTTGAGGTTCAGGTTGATCGTCAGATCATCCGGAAGCTTGGCGGCGTGCGCTTGAAGCTCGTACTCATCGGCGGGCCAGTAATTGAGCGCGTAGCGGAAGACGGGGACGGAACATGCCGACGCGGGCGCGGCGGCGGCCGTGGCAATCAGCAGACAGAGAATGACAACGCGCGCGAGGATCATTTCTTCGAGCTCCCAAAGCAGATGACCTTGCCGTTCATGGTGGCGGCGAATAAGCGGCCCTGAGCGACGACCATTCCGTCCCAGATGGGAGGGCTGTCCAGGTCAATGTCCTGGGTGGTCACCCCGGTGTCGCTGGAGATTCCCGAGAGTTTGCCGCCGCGCTTGCCGTCGAGAGAGGCGTCCTGCTCTGCGAGTTCGGCGTTGATGGCGGGGTCTTTTTCGGTCATGCGTTTGAAAGCGTACTCCTCGTCGAGCTTGTCGGGCGGGCCGGCGATGAAGAGGGTGTGGCCGGCCATGGCCATGGCGCGGGTGACGATGGGGACGTAGCCGGTCCAGCGGTCCTGGACGAAGGAACCGGCGCCGGCTTTTTGGGGTGTGGGGGCAGCGCCGCGGGCGGAATTTGCTGGAGCATGGGCGTCATCGGGATCGACTGGAGCGGGGGGGGGGGCCGGGGCGGCGCCCGCGGCCTTGAACCACACTGCGAGGCCGGTTTTTCCCTTGCCGGTTTCGACGCCGGAGACGACGCCGTTAATGCCGTTACCGGAATCATCGCGGGCGTCGGCCTTGTCGAAGGAGCAGGCGATCAGCGCGCCGTTACCAGGGGCAACGGCGTTGGCCTGGGTGGCGTGCTCGTTGATTTCGGCTTCGCTGAGCGCCTTGGGGAAGACGACAAACATGTCGATCTGGCCGGTATACGGCGCGCCGTGGCCGAAGTCGGCGACCAACGAACCGTTGGCTGCGCCGAGGGTGAGACCGATGGCCGGCTTCTTGGGAATCAGGGCGGGCCCCTTGGTTTCGGCGGCGAGTTGGCCGTCGACGAAGAGGCGGAGGGTTTTGCGGTCGGTGAGGACACCGGCGAGGTGATGCCAGCCTGGATCGAGTGGCCGGGCCGCCTCGGCGGTGGCGCCATCCTTCGTGGAGCGAACGGAGAAGCCGGGGCGGCCGTCCTGAAGGGCGAGGGCAAAGCCGTGCTGTCCGCCGCCGAATTGGGCGATGACGCCATCGGGAGATTCGGGATGGATCCAGGCTTCGACGGTGAGGGGCTTGTTGCTGGGATCCAGCTTGTCGTTGGGGAAGCTGACGCTGGGGAACTTGTTTGCGGCGGCGGCTTTGTTGGCGGCGTTTTTCTTTCCACCGCCACCGCCACCGGTGCTCTTGTCCGGCACGACGTCGGGCGGCTCTCTGCTGGTAGCGGTGAGCTGATACGCCATCGTCGTCGTCCACTTGAAATATTGCGGCTGGCGGCCGAAGGCGAAGACTTCCTTGTCGTCGAAGACCAGCAGCCGGCCGGTCGGCGTGTATTTGCCGGCCTGGTAGTAACCGCTATGGCCGCCGGCGAAGTTCTTGCCGTAGACCCAATAGCTGCGGTGGAACCAGGTATCGTCGAGGAAGCCCATCGGAGCGAAGATGTGCGAGCCTTCGCCATGCTGGGCGGCGCCCTGTTCGATGGCGTTGCCGGAGACGGGGCCGATCTCGATGCGCTTTCCGCCGGTTTCAATCTTCTGCGAGCGAAGATAGACGAATTTGCCGTCGCTGGAGAGGATATCGTTTAAGCCGACGGGCATCTGCAAGGTCTTGATGCGATCCTGGATGTTCTTGCCGGTTTCGGGGTCTTTGTCGTCGTAGATGACCTCGGCGATCTTTTTGCCGGTCGCCACATCGAGTTGGACGAAGCGCAGGCCGCCATCGAGAAAGATCGACCGACCGGCGACGCCGCTGACGACACCGTCTTCGACGAGGACGCTGCCGTGAACGGGCCAGACGCTTTCGAGCTGTTCCTGGGCCATGTGGCGGCGGCTATTCATCGCGGCGAGGAAGCGCCAGATCATGGCTCCGTCGCTGGCGCGCAGGCAGTAGACGTAACCGTCCATGCCGCCGAACAGTACGCGGCCCTTCCAGTAGGTGGGAGGTGAATCGATGCGCGCGTCGGCGGTGAAGTGCCACAAGGGGCGTCCGTCGGTCATGTTCAGGGCGTGGAGGGTGTGTTCATCGACCTGGGCGACGAAGACCTTCCCGCCGGCGACGGTCAGGGCGCTGAGCCGGCCGCCGAGCTTCACGTCCCACGATTTGCCGAGATTGTCGAGGAGCTTCTGGTCGGTGTAGCCGCTGCGCGCGGGATCGTGGCGATAGGTGGGCCAGTCTTTGTTGTCGGCGGCGGCTTCTTCAACGGGCGCGCCCCAGGCGGGACCGTGCTCGAGGCGCTGCTCGTCCGGGGCGGGCTTGGGATGAGGCGTCGCGGGGGCGGGGGCGAGCGCGTTCATGCCGTCGAGCTTGGCCTCGGGATAACAGGCGCAATCGTGGGGGCCGGCGTAGACCAGGCCGTTGGCGGGCAGCACGCCGTAAAGGCACGCGCCGCGAACCCAGTGATTGATCGTCCAGTGGCTCTTGTCGAAGTCGACGAACTCGATGCCGGTTCGCGAGGTGAGGATGTATTTTTCGGTTGCCTTGGCAATGTAGCAGCGGTGATGGAACCAGTAGGCATCGACGTCGGGCGGGAATTCTTTCACCACTGCACCGGTGGTCAGATCGCGGCCGGTGAAGATGCCGGACATGTTGCCGGAGGTGTCAGGGGCGTTCCAGACGAGCCCGCCGGTGACGATCAGATCTTCGGGCGAGCGGTAGCCGGACTTGCTGTGGGGCGCGGCCCATAGATCTTTGCCGGTGTCGGCCGAAAGGCCCTTTTCGGCGCCGTCGCCGCCGGCATAGAGCACGACGTTATCGTGCAGGACGACGCGCGGAGCGTAGTTGTATTCGAACAGTTTTCGCTTCGCCTCGGGGGTGCTCTCCCACGCGAGTTGCCCGCTGGCGGGGTTGAGCGCGACGAGCTTGTCCCCATCGTAGTAGACGACGCGCTTGGCGTCGGCGGAGAGCGTCAGCGGGGCGATCTTGCCGGTACTCTTCCAATTGACGTGGCCGGTCGCGACATCGATGGCCAACAAATCCCGCGGCGTCTGATCCCAGTTGTATTCGGTTTCGACGCGCTTTTGGTCGCCGGTATTGAATTTGGGTGCAAAATCCTTCAGCGCCCACGCCGCCGGATTCACCAGAACGTAGAGAGTTCCGTTGACGTGGAGGATCTCCTCGGCGCCCTTGGTTGCCTCGTAGACGCGAATGGGTTCCCCGGTGGCGGGATCGAGGCAGCTCACGGGGTCGGTGATGGACATGGTGACGAAGACGTGCGCGCCGTCGGTGACGAGGCGGCGGGTCAGTTGAGTGGGTCCCGACTTGAG
>JBBRIN010000408.1:0-4500 GCA_038221115.1 Tepidisphaerales bacterium | reverse complement strand
TTCGTCGAAGAGATAGGGCATGAGGTGGATTTTTTCGACGCCCACGCCGTGTTCGCCGGTGAGCGTACCGCCGATGTCGATGCAATGCTTGAGGATCTCCTCGGCGGCGCGGAGGATGTTCTGCACTTGAGCCTGGTCGCGGTCGTCGTAGAGGAAGATGGGGTGGACGTTGCCATCGCCGGCGTGGAAGGCGCTGGGGATTTGCAGGCCGAACTCGCGGCCGATCTCGGTGATTTTGGTGAGGACCTCGGCGAGTTTGCTGCGGGGGACGCAGGCATCCTGGGTGCAGTAGCTGTGGCTGATGCGGCCGAGGGCGCCGAAGGCGCTTTTGCGAGCCTTCCAGAGGGCGGCGCGGCGGTAGGGGTCGGCGGAGTGCTCGGCCTTGGCGGCGCGATGGCGCCGGCAGATTTCGAGGACCTGGGTCATCTGGCCGTCGAGGAGCTCTTCGATTCCATCCAGCTCGACGAGCACGACGGCCTGGGCATCCCTTGAAAACCCGAAGTGGAAAGCATCCTCGACGGCGCGGACCATGGCGCCGTCCATCATCTCCATGGCGGCGGGGAGCAGGCCGGTAGCGATCACCTCGCTGACGGCCTGGCAGGCGTCGGCGGTGGTGGAGAAGGTGGCGACGAGAGTGCGGAAGCTCATGGGCTTGGGGGATAACCTGACCCAAAGCTTGGTGATGATGCCGAGGGTTCCTTCGCTGCCGCAGATGAGGGCGGGGAGGTCGATGGGGCCGCCTTCGTAACAGCCGTTGTGGGCGCCGCAGTTGAGGATTGAGCCGTCGGCGAGAACCATTTCGATGCCGAGGATGTGGTTGCTCGATACGAAATCCTTGAGGGTATGGATTCCGCCGGCGTTGGTGGCGGCGTTACCGCCGATGGTGCTGGCGCGCTGGCTGGAGGGATCGGGGGCGAAGTGGTAGGCGGCGCCGCCGGGGGTGGCGGCGACGGCGTCGGTGAGGGCGGTGTTTCGGACGCCGGCTTCGACATGGGCGACACGGTTGTCGATGTCGATGGAGAGGATGCGGTTCATGCGGACGGTGGAGACGACGACGCCGTTGTCGAAGGCGACGCAACCGCCGGCGAGGCCGGTGCCGGAGCCGCGGGGGACGATTTGGATGTTGTGGCGCGCGAGGGTTTTTACGACGGCGACGACCTGGTCGGTGGTGGTGGGAAAGACGACGCCGGCGGGTCGGGCGCGAGCGATGGTGAAGCCGTCGAACTCGTAGACGAAGAGTTCGGAGGGGTCGGTTAAGACCGCTCCGGCAGGGAGCAAGGACACGAGCTCGTCGACGGCCGCCATGACACAAGAGTAACTGGAATGGGGTTCGGGTGAAATGAGGGGTCGCTTCGGAGCTAATGGGTTGAAGAGTACGCGAAGGCGCGAAGGAGCGCGAAGGAAGCCGCGAAGAAGACGGAGGGATTAATTTGGTTCCTGCTGATAGCGCCGGCCTGGGAGTGAAGGGTTGTGAATCGATGGAGCGTTGATGGACTTTACGGGGGTTTTGGGGAAAATGCTCAATCCACAAACCGAAAGGATTCACAGATGGCCGAACAACAAGCACAGGCACAGGGCGAGGGACAGATCGAGGCGCTGGTTGACGAGCGCGAGATGCGGACGATTTACAGCAACTTCTTTCGCATGTTTACGGCGCCGGAAGAGCTGATTCTGGAGTTCTGCTTTAATATGCCGAACCCGAACCCTGCGGCGGCGGGGAAGCAGCAGGTGCTGATCAAGGTTGCGGATCGCGTGATCCTGACGTACCCGACGGCCAAGCGGCTTGCGAACTCGCTGGGTCAGTTGATCAAGCGGTATGAGCAGCAGTTTGGGGAGGTCCAGATGAATCCGCAGGGGGGGCAGCGGAAGTAGCGCGCTCGGTGCATTCGGTGGAATAGAGGAAGGCGCGAGGGCGGTGGGGCGACGTGGTCGCTGAAGCGACGCACGCCGGGCCAGCACATATTACGGGAACTTGGTCTAGGCGGCGTGGCCGAGCTTTAGTGAATCGGGGGCTCGCCAGGCGTGGCGCGGGTTGAAGGATTGGCCGGGTTCTATTCCATTGGCGGCGAAGTAGTCGGCGGCGGCGAAATCGTGGCCCTGGGGGTCGCAGATGCGGTCGAGGACGAGGTGGCCGCGGCCGGTCTGGACCCAGACTTCGTCGTCGGTGCGGGTGATGGTTCCGGGGGGGTAGGGGGACATGGTGCCGCCGGCGCGGGCGCGCCAGATGCCGATTTCGGTTTCGCAGAGGGTTGCGGCGGCGGGGGGGGTGAGATGGTGGTAGGGGCCGTCGATTTCGCCGCGGCCGAAATCGAGGGCGCGGACGAAGGCGGCGAGGCAGGTTGCGGGTTGATTCCAGTCGATGCGGCCGCCGAAGGGGACGGCGGCGTCGTAGAAGCGGACGTCGCGGAGATCCTGGGCGACGAGGTCGCCGCTGCCTGGGGCGATTTCGTTCACCGTTTCGACCACCGCCTGGGCGGCGGCGGTGCTGCAGCGATCGAAGAGGTCGTAGGCGTTATCGGTGTCGCGCAGGGAGATGGGCTGCTGTCGGAGGAGGCCGCCCTCGTTGTAGTTGTGGGTCATGGCGTGAACGGTGACGGCCCAGGAGGATTCGCCGTTGAGGATGCCCCAGGGGATGGGGGCGCCGCCGCGGTAGCGCGGAAGGGGGCCCATGTGGACGTTGATGGCTCCCCAGCGCGGGAGGGCGAGGAAGGGGAGGGTGATGCGGCGACGGTAGCCGGCACTGACGATCAGGTCGGGGCGTTCGTCGCGAAAGGGCTGCGAGGCAGAGGGCTCGAGCGCCGATTCGGAGGTCGGAACGCCGGCACGCTTACAGGCGTCGGAGAGGGAAGGAATCCATTCCTGGGCGGCCTGAGGGGTGGCGTGGGTGAAGCAGGCGCAGACCTGGTGGCCGGAGTGGCGAAGGCCGGCGAGTGCGGCGACGCCGGCGCGATCGTAGCCAAATAAAAGAATGCGAAGTGAACGGCTCATGTGACGGTCCTCCATGACCAACGATGACCCGTGCGGTCGCTCGGTGATTCAGCAGACACCGGGGCGCACCGCAACATTACTTCAGATCGGACGGGTAGGTTCGCCAGGCCCGCGGTCGGCTCCATTCAAGATCGACCGCGGCGGCGAGTGTTCATTAGATTACCGTACGGGAGCGGCGAGTAAAGCGAAAAAAACGCGTCGGGCGCTCGTCTGGACAATGTAGGGCCAATCCTTATACTTCTGACCCCTTCGGTGAGCGGCGGACGGAAACCCGCGGTCGCCGGCGAATGACACACCCGCTGCACCCGCGGCGGCTTAGGAGAAACGTCCAGTGGCTCACTCCCTTTCCGCTAAGAAGCGCATCCGCCAGAACGAAAAGCGTCGCGCCCGCAATCGGGCCCGCAAGGTCCTGCTGAAGGATCAGACCCGGGCGTTTACGATGGCGCTGGCCGGTGGCGACGCCGCCAAGGCCGAGACGGAGCTGCGCAAGCTGACCGGCCGGCTGGACCGGGTGGCGGCGAAGCACACGATTCACAAGAAGACGGCGTCGCGCAAGCGGAGCCGGCTGACGCTGCGCTTGAACGCGCTGAAGGCGGGGACGGCCGCGGTGGCCGCCAAGCCGGGCACTGCGAAGCCCAGGGCGAAGGCGAAGCCGAAGACCGCGGGCGCAGGTACGAAGGCCGCGAAAGCCTGATCGCGGCTGGCCTGTTTGATAGCCGTCTTATACGTTCACACTCATCACGGCATCTGGCACTTAGCACTCGCTGCTCCTCGCGCAAAATGCGGTAGGGGGGCGAAGGGTGCGGCGTGTCGGGTGCCGTTTTCTTTTGATCCCATCGGAGCAACTCATGGCTGAGAATCCTGGCAAGCCGACCGCCGTGCCGAACGTGATGGAGCAGATTGTTTCGCTTTGTAAGCGAAGGGGGTTCATTTATCCGGCGAGCGAGATTTATGGGGGAATTCGAGGGTTTTGGGATTACGGGCCGCTTGGTGTTTTGCTGAAGAACAACATTCGGGATTGGTGGTGGCGGAACATGGTGGAGTGTCCGCCGATCGGGCCGGATGGCCATCCTGTGGACATCGTCGGTCTGGATTCGGCGATCATTCAGCATCCGAAAACGTGGGAAGCGAGCGGTCATGCGGCCACGTTCGCCGATCCGATGCGAAAATGTACAAAGTGCGGCCACTTCGTTCGGGCAGACCACTACTGGGATGTTTTGGCAAGCACATCGAAGTGGTTCGAAGACCTCATCGAAGGCTTTTCGCCGCTCGTCGGCAGCGTGGACACTTCTCCGTTGTTGAGATGGGCCCGGGGCAAGGGCAAAAAGCTCGCTCCGAATCTCACCCTTGTCCGATACCCCGATGCCGCAATCTCCAACGTGACCACTCGCGTGGCAGCCCTCCCGGAAATCCCGGTAGAGAAGCAAGAGTTCGTTCGACTAATTGCCTCTGATCAAAACACAGCCCTGCAGGAACCCTGTATCCAGTGCGGCGCGCCGCTGGGGCCGCCGG
>JBBRIN010000407.1:0-4508 GCA_038221115.1 Tepidisphaerales bacterium | reverse complement strand
GCCGTATTGGAACCTCAGGGATTTTCCGAGTCGTTAAAGTCATTTAATGGCGAAGCCGGACCATATCGCCGAGTTCTTGAGGCGATTGGGCACCGCATCCGATCCGCGCAAGTCGTTTTGACCACGACATTTCCGCGCGGTAGAGCCATTGTGCTGCACCCTGCGGCCGTCCCGGAGGGCTTCCTGCGCCTCTACGCCAAGGAGTTCTTCGTGGCTGACGGGCCCACCTGGCAGGCGGTGCTCCGTCAGAAGCCGGTCGCGGGCAACGATGCCGTCGCGTCCGGCTCTCTCGAGAGCGGCGCCTTCTTCCGCCAGTTGATGCAGCCGCAAGGCTGGGCGCACATCGCCGCCGTCCGAGTCGCCGACCCCATCTTCAAAGGTTATCCCGGCGCGCTTCATCTCTACCGCCGCGCTGGCGAGCGGTCCTTCAGCGCTGACGAGCTGCGCGAACTGGGCCAACTGGCCGACCAGCTTAGTCACGCCATCGATCGCGTCCGAGATTCCCGCGTCCGCACATCCTGTATGCATAAGGCGCAGTGGAATCAAAGCGATGCGTCCCGCCAGTTCATTTTCGACGGCGAAGGCAAACAGGTTTCCGTGTACCACAACCGAATGTCGCTGGACGACCGGCTCGAGGATTCGGTCCGCCACCTCGTAAGCCAACGGCTCGATTCCATCAACGGCGAGGCCGTCACCAGCGATCGCGCGGAGCTTGTCGACAACTCGGGCGAAATCTGGGCATTCCGCACCATCGTCTACAAACGCTTCCCCGCCCTTGGCGATGGGCCGTTCGTTTTCATGTGCCTCCAGCCCGGCGCCTGCGAGTGGAATGCCGTAAAGCCGACCGACTTTCAGGGCGACCACGAAATTGCCCGACTGATTCCCACGCTGAAGTTCATGCAGCAGGAATTCCCGCGCACGCCCACGCTGGACGACATTGCCCTTAAGGCACATCTCAGCCCGTTCCATTTCCACCGCCGATTCACCGAACTGCTGGGGCAAACCCCCAAGCACTTCCTGCTGGCGTGCCAGGTAGAGCATGCCAAGAACAGGCTGATGGAGCGGAAGGTGCCGCTGGCGGTCATTGCCGAAGAATGCGGTTTCGCTCATCAAAGCCATTTCACCAGCCGGTTCAAGCAGGCCACCGGCCTGACCCCCACTCGCTGGCGGCGCTGCGCCACAGATCGCGATCATGCCGAACAGTCCTCGTAGCGAATCATCCCCGCTCCAGTTTCAAATCGCCTGAAATCCTCGCTCCGCGATTGCAGCCGGCGTACCCTCTGTTATGACTCCGCCCATGCATGCCCGTTCCGGCAATCCCCGCGCGACCCCAGGCGCCGCCACCGCTTCCACGCAACTGCTTCTGCGCATCGGCAGCGTCAGCTACCTGAATGCCAAGCCTCTCATCTACGGCCTCAAGGGCCAATTCGATCTCGATCTCCAGCTTGAAGTCCCCTCCCGCCTTCTGGCCGGTCTGCGCGATGCCCGCTTCGACATCGCGCTTCTTCCCGTGATCGATTACCAGCGCATGGAGAACCTCTGCCTCGTCCCCAGCGGCGGCATCGGCTGCGATGGCCCCACTCTCACCGTGCGCATCTTCTCCCAGAAGCCGGTCGAACAGATCCAAACGCTCGCGTGCGACACCGATAGCCACACGTCCGTCGCCCTCGCCCGCGTGATCCTCGCCGAGTCTTATGGTCTCCACCCCGTCTTCACCGATCTCATTCACGGCGACGACCGGCCTACGGACGCCAAGCTCCTCATCGGCGACAAAGTCGTCTGCGAAGAACCGCCCGGTTTCAACCACCAGCTCGATCTCGGCCACGCCTGGAAGCAGTTGACGGGCCTCCCCTTCGTCTTCGCCATCTGGACTGCGCGCAAGGGCATCGATCTTGGCGATCTCCCGCAGCGCCTGATCGCCGCCCGCGAAGCCGGCCTCGCCCATGTCGACCAGATCATCACCCACCACGCCATCGCCCGAGGCTGGCCCGCCGGAATGGCTCTCCAATACCTCACGCTCTACCTAAAGTTCGACATCGCCGACGAGCAACTCCGCGCGATCGAGCGCTTCCACCAGCTCGCCCACAAGCACGGAATTACCAGCAACGCCCCCCCGGGCGCTCGAGATTTACAAGTCGCTGAAGAAGCCGGGGACGCAAAAACTTAAAACGTAAAACTTAACCTTTCGGGCCGTTAAGTTTTACGTTTTAAGTTTATCTTCCCGCTCACTTCCCATTCACCCGCCGCTCCACGGCCGCGGCGATCTGCCGCTCCATCGCGTGATCCCGCGCCACCGGCGTCCAATACTTCGGCGGCAAAAACTCGTCCTCCGACGTTACCGCCGCCCGAGTCTCGACGAGCGGCCCGGTAAACAATCCCCGATATTCAGTGACCGACGTCGTCCGTCGCTCGACCAGCGTCTCCCGCTCCACCAGCACCTTGGGCGTCATCCGATACGTCCCGCCGTCATTGGTGATCTCAAATCGCACGCTTCGTCGAATCGTCGACAGCGAATCTTCCATCACCGCCCGCGCGGTTCCCGCATCCTTACGCCACGGCTCCAGAAACTGCTTCGACACCGCGGGCCTCGTCGTCAAAAGCCCCAGCCGATAATCCGTGCGATCGAGCTGGTATCCGTACGAGTGCGCCACCGTCTCGCAGGCATCCCAGAGCGGCTGAAAGTAAAGGCTCTCGACCGACGCCGTCGCCGGCTGGCTGAGGTAATACTCCGGCTGCGTCGTCGCCAGGTCCTTCACCGTCACCGGCTGGGTTGCCGCCGGATTCGACGGGTGCCGTCCCATGCACCCCGCCGCAAGCAGCAGGGACATCAGCACCGCCACCGTCAACCACACGCTCCATCCCCTCCTCCGGCCTGCCGTGAGCGCAGTCGAACGGTACTCCCGCGGAGGGTTGGGGTGGGGGTTCCCTCGCCCGCTGTCTTCGATTCCACTCATTCTTTCTCCGCCTTCAGCAGTTGCCGCATCACCTGGCTCGTCGGCACCGCCGTCCACGCCGACCCCACCGTGTGTAGCACTAATCCATCCATCGTTCCCGGCATCGCCGGCGACCATCCCGCCACGATGAGCACCCGGTCTCCGGGCTCGGCAAACTTTTCCTCGACGAGCAATCGATCCGTCGCCCGCATCACCTGCTCGATATCGTTCACTACCGGCATGTGCTGCGCGATCACGCCGTAGTGCAGCGCCATCCGCCGCAGCGCCCGCTGATCATTCGACAGCGCCAGAATCGGAACAGTAAAATGATGCTTCGAAAAGATCCGCGCCGTCCCTCCCGTCTGCGTCCAGATCACCACCAGCTTCGCATCCAGGTCGCGCACGATCCGCATTGCCCCCCGCGCCAGCGATCCCGCCGACAGGCTCGTCTTGATCCGCACCTCCCCCGGCTCCGGGTATTGCTCTGACGCCAGATATTGCTCGGTCACCTCAGCGACGTGAGCCATCGTATGCACCGCCCCGAGCGGAAATTTCCCGACCGACGTTTCCCCGCTCAGCATCACCGCGTCGGTCCCGTCAAAGATCGCGTTGGCGACGTCGCTCACCTCCGCCCGCGTCGGCGACGACTGCTCGATCATGCTCTGCAGCATCTGCGTCGCCACGATCACCGGCTTGCCCGCCACCCGGCAACGCCGAATGATGTCCTTCTGGATGATCGGCACCTGCGCCACGTCCATCTCGACGCCCAGATCGCCGCGCGCCACCATCAGCCCGTCCGACGCCTCGATGATCGCGTCGATGTCCGCCACCGCCTCCGCCTTCTCGATCTTCGAGATCAGGTGGATGTCGCTCACCTTGTTGCCCAGGTAATCGCGCAGTTCAATGATGTCCGATGCCTTGCGAACGAACGATAGCGCCAGATAGTCCAGCCGATGTTCGATCGCCCAGTCGACGCACTCCCAGTCCTTGTCGGTGATGGATGGGAGATTCACCGCCGTGTGCGGCAGGTTGATCCCCTTCGCGCTCTTCAGCACCCCGCCCGCCGTGCAGTTGCACCGCAGCTCGCCCGCCGTCTTCTCGATGCACACAAACCGCAGCATCCCGTCCTCGACCAGCACCCGGTCGCCGATCTTCACGTCGTCCACCAGGTGCGGATAAGTCGAGCTCACCCGGTGGTCCTTCCCCTCGATCGGCTCGCGCTGGATGACCAGCGTATCGCCCACATTGATCGTCATTCCCCCCGTCGCCCCCTCCCCCCCCTCGTCATTCACCTTCCCCAGCCGAATCTTCGGCCCCCCCAGGTCTCCCAGGATCGCAATCGGCTGCCCATGCTCCTCGATCGCCTGCTGCACCGTCTTCAGCAGCGCCTGCGCATCGATCAGATTCCCGTGCGAGAAATTTAACCGGCAGACGTCCACGCCAGCGTCGAACAAGCCCTTGAGCGTCTTTAAGTCCGACGTGGCAGGACCGAGGGTGGCGACGATCTTGGTACGAATCATCATGGTGGCGGCGGTCGGCCTGAAACGAACCTACGCCCAACCCCGCTAAACGTAA
>JBBRIN010000406.1:0-4508 GCA_038221115.1 Tepidisphaerales bacterium | reverse complement strand
CCGGCAGGGTGGGCGGTCGGAGATCGCGACGCGGGCCAAGGACGATGCACGTGCCGACGCCGAGCGGATCATCCGGCGGCTGGGGCACATCGTGCGGTCGAACCTGCGGCTGGACGCGGCGACGAAGATGACGCTGGGGATCACGCCGCGCAAGGAGAAGCCCAAGGTGTTGCCTTGCCCGCAGGAGCCGCCGAGGCTGCGGTTCGAGCGGGCGCTGCACGAGGGAAACGGCGCGACGCCGGTGCACGAGCTGTCGTTTCACTCGCTCGACTTCAAAGCGGCGCGGCCCGCGGGCGCGGTGAGGCTGGAACTGTTCGTGGACCTGCTGGCGCCCGATGAGCCGATCCCGGCGGTCCCGGGAGCGCACAACGGCGGAGATAAATGGGGGCGGGCGTGGTATCTGCGGTCGTTCACGCGCTCGCCGATCAAGCTCATTCCGCCGATCGCGAGCGTGCCGATGCGCGTCGTGTACTGGGGCCGATGGGCGGATTCGATGGGGAACATCGGCCCGTTCAGCGCGACGGCCGTCGGGTGGATCGAAGGCGGCTGCGGCCAATACCTGCCGGGCGGAACGGGCATTGCGCTGGGGCTAGGACGCAAGCAGGTGCCGATCCTCGACGTCGATCCCGTGACGGCGGAGATGCAGCGCCAGCCGCACTACAGCGTGGCGGTGCTGGAGGCGCGGTATGCGGCGCTGAACGGGGCGGTGATCGAGCAGGTCAAGGCGCTGCCGTCGCAGGAGATGATGGAAATGCGGCAGATCGAAGGGGCGGAGCGGGCGGCGTGAAGTGGCATGGGTTTTCAACCCATGTCTTCTGGATAGCTTTAAGCGGGCCGGGGAAGGGAGGGAAACACGCACTTGAAAACCCGTGCCACGTCGCCCTCCGTGTCTCCGCGTGAGATCCCGAATTCACGCCTCCCGATCCACCGCCGCCGCGATGCGCTTGATCGAGCGCATCATCTCGGCGAACTGGCGGGGGGTAATCGACTGGGCGCCATCGGTCAGCGCGTGCTCGGGGTCGTTGTGCACCTCAATGATCAGCCCATCAGCGCCTGCGGCGACGGCGGCGCGGCACATGCTGTCGACGAGGTAGCTCTTGCCGGTGCCCTGGCTGGGGTCGATCACCACCGGCAGATGGCTCACGCGATGCAGCTCGGGGACGGCGGCGAGGGCAAGGGTGTTGCGGACGTAGTCTTCATAAGTGCGGATGCCGCGCTCGCAGAGCATGACGTTGGAGTTGCCGCGCGACATGATGTACTCGGCGGCGAGCAGGAACTCCTCGAGCGTTGCGCTCATGCCGCGCTTCAGCAGGACGGGTTTGGGCTGCTCTCCGGCGGCGGTCAGCAGGTTGAAGTTCTGCATGTTGCGGGCGCCCACTTGCAGCACGTCGGCATATTTGCCAACCAGCGCCACCTGCTCGACGGCCATCACCTCGGTGACGACCGAGAGCCCGGTCTCCTCGCGGGCAAGGGCGAGGAGTTCGAGGCCCTTTTCAGCAAGGCCCTGGAACGAGTAGGGATTGGTGCGGGGCTTGAATGCGCCGCCCCGGAGGCCGACGGCTCCGGCATCCTTCACGGCATGGGCGATGTCCAAAAGCTGGGATTTGCTCTCGACGCTGCAGGGGCCGGCGATGATGCCGATTTTCTGCGCCCCGATTTTGCCATCGAGGGTGCCGCCCAGGGGAACGACGGTGCGCTCCTTTTTCACTTCTTTGGAAGCCATCTTATAGGGCGCGAGGATGGGGACGACCTTGTCGACGCCGTCCACGGATTCGAGGACGGTGCGGTCCTTGAAGCGGTCGTTACCGATGACGGCGACGACGGTGCGTTCCGTGCCTTCGATTACGTGTTCTTTAAGTCCCATTTCTCTTACCAGTTGGACGACATGGTCGATCTGCGGCTTGGTCGACCCGGGTTTCATGACGACGATCATCAGAGGCCTCCGGTGGTAAATGAGGGGATACGCCAATACATGGGACTTCCTTTATGCGGCGACGATTCAACGAAAACAGCCTCAGGACCGCGTCCTGAGGCTGGTGGAGTTCGTCGTCACGGGGGCTCGGTCAGCTCAGCACGCGCACTTGGGCGGGCGGATAAAAATATCCGTTAAACCAAAACGCGAACTTCGGGGACGCGAGCATCATCTCTGCACAGAAGCTACCGGACGAGCCGCGGGGTTGTCAAGCGCAGCCGGCCGTGGCGCCGGCGCGGCTGTGAGTGGCCGAACTGAAGGCAATTGGCCGATACTTTCGACGGGCGGCGACAGCAGTGCCTGTTTGTAGTGCATCGCTGGTCGATCAGCACCTGACTTGTGCAGCTGTGACGAGGGCCGCGCGGCGTGCAATCGACACCGATGCACCCCAGGGCAGCAGGTGCAAAAATGGACTCGCGTTTGCTTGCGGTTCGCGGCGGGGCAGTGAATACTTTTACCCTCAACGCGACGGGACGCGTTCGCCTGAAAGGATCGCATGACTGAGATTTCTGTTTCCCGCGTGCTCCTCTGCAGTTTGATGCTCTTCGGTGCGGGCGCGGGCGGTTGCGGCAATGCGCGGTTTGATTCGGCAGGTCCATCGGTCCGGTCATTCCACGACAATGGCGGAATCGCAACGCAGTACGTGGGGATCGATCTGGCGTTCACGGTCGAACAGGACGATCCGCACGTCCCGGGATTGCAGCGCGATACGCGATAGGTGGACTGAAAGCATCGACCGCGTCTTGCCGATCGTCGAAGCACACCATGCCAAGCTCATCTCCGATCTCAAGCCCATCGTCCAACCGGCTCACGCCCGTGGAACGGAAGTTCTTCGTGCGGCTCGTGGGGATGTCGGGCTCGGGGTCGCGCCGGTACGCGCCGGCGGACTACGCGGATGAAGTGAGCAAGATGGCGAAGGAGGGTGGGGACCCGGCCAAGATCTACCCGGCGATCAGGTCGACGCACAACGAGCTGCACCCGGACAACCCGCTGCCGCCCCTAGCCAGCCTCCTGCCAACGTAGCCGCCACACCCCCCGCCCCAAAAACCCGAGCCGCGCCGCCGTGGCGGTTCACGCGGCCCGACCGTCGGCCTGGGCGGTGGCCAGTTGGGGACGATCTTCGGGGAGGGGTTTCCCGCGCGTCTCGGGACCAAGCCAGGTTCCGAGGAATCCCAGTAGATACACACTCGAGAATATGGTGGCCGCCATGGGATAACCTTTGGCGGTGGACGCCGTGCCGGGGCGCGTAGCAAAGTACGCGGCGAGCGCGGTCGTCACGACGGGGATGACGGCGGCGAGAAAGCGGGCCCCGTTGTAGCAGATGCCGCAGCCGGTGGCGCGCAGTCGGGTGGGGAAGAGCTCGGGGAAATACACGGTGAATCCGGAGAATGGGCCGAGGGTGGCGAAGCCCATGAAGAACGCGAGGATGCAACTGACCTGCGCCGCGGCCGCCGCACCAGAGGGAAGTTTGCTCGTAAAGGTGACGGGCGCGAGCACATCGCCGACGATGCCGAGGTTCATCCCCGCTCCCTTGGGCACGCCCCAGAAAAAGATGGGGATGGAGACCCAGGCGAGGCTGAACCACAGGTAAAAGGCGGCCTTTCGGCTCGTGCGCTCGCTGAACACGGCGAAGAGGTAGATGCCAATCATCGCGCCGACCTGCTGGATGAAAAACATCGCGCTTTTGGCGCGGGTGATGTCGGGGTCGGGGATGCTGTACCCCTTCAACACCGTGATCAACATGTCCGGGCTCCAGAACGCGATGCCCCAGAGCACGCCTTGCCCCGCCACCGCCAGCAGCAGCGCCGCGATGGTATTCCTACGCAACACCGGGTCGAGAAACAGCTCCTTGATCGATCCCATCTCCTTGCCGAGTGAGGCGAGTTCCTTGGCCTCCTTCCACTTCTCCGGCTCCTGAACCGAGCGGCGGATCCACAGCACGAGCAGAGCCGGCAGCGCGCCAACCGCGTAGGCCCAGCGCCAACTGACGCTGGCAAGAACGAGCGTGATGATCGAGGCGAGCATGTTGCCGCCGGCAGAGAGGCTCTGGAGGAACCCGAGCGCCATGGGCCGCGAGCGGGCGGGCCAGACTTCGGCGACGATAGCGGCGCCGGCGGCCCACTCGCCACCGACACCGAAGCCGGTCATAAAGCGAAAGAAGGCGTACATCTGCCAGTTGTGCGAGAGGCCGCTGAGGCCTGTGAAGAGGGCGTAAATGAGGATGGTAACGATCATGGTGCCGGTGCGGCCGATGCGGTCGCCGAGGATTCCGAAGACGAACCCCCCTACCGACCAGCCGACGAGGAAGGCGGCGGTGACCCAGCTACCGATGAACTTGACGTAGGCGGCATCGGCGCCGCGTGTGGGGCCAAGCAGGTCGGCGATGGAGGTGCTTCGGACGAGAGTGAAGAGGTTCTGGTCCATCGTGTCGAACATCCAGCCGAGGGCGGCGACGATGAGGACGACCCAGCAATAGCGGTCGACGGACTGGTACCAGCGGAGGGAGGGGGCGGTCGTGGGGGTGTTCATCGGTTTG
>JBBRIN010000405.1:0-4510 GCA_038221115.1 Tepidisphaerales bacterium | reverse complement strand
CCGCCACCACCCGCCCCTCGCGCTGAACGCGCCATAACAGAATGTACCGCCCGCCTTGCGCCGATCTAACGGCGTGGGAATCCCCCTCGATCAACCCCAGACACCCGCGCCCGACCGCCCTTGGCAAACCATCTGCCTCGCGTTATCGGCCCTCTCGCTCGGCGTGGCCATCCACATTCGCGACGGCCTCGTCGAGCCTCGCGCCATTGCGTGGCTCGCTGTGGCTTTGGCCTTTGCGTTGGCCGGCCTGGCGCGCATCCATGGCACCTCATCACTGGAATCCTTTTCGATGCGCCACCTCTCCACCGTACTGGGGCTGGGCATCGCCATCGAGTTCGTTTTGCAATTGACCTATCGCCTGCCCCCGGCGTGGTACGCCGGCCACGCAGTCTGGCCCTATTACGCGCTGCTCTCCCTCGGCGCGATCATGGCAGCGACGGTCTTTGCGTCGCCCAAACTGGCCCGCTGGACCTTTCCCCCGCTGCTGGCGCTCTTCTTTGTGACCGGTCTCTGGGTCCTGCGCGTCGGCCGTCTGCCCCGGCTTGACGTGTGGGTCGCGCAGCGGGCGGGGCTCGATTATCTCCTGCACGGGCGATCCCCCTGGACGTCCACCTTTTCCGACGTTTATGGGATTCCCGATCTATACGCCCCCGGCACCGTGCGCAATGGAATCGTCTATCTGGGCTTCCCTTATCCTCCGCTCACCGTCCTGCTCGATCTGCCGGGCCACTTGTTGTGCGGCGACTATCGATACACCAACCTCGTCGCCATGGTCGCGGCGGCGGCGCTGATGGGCTACGCGCGTCCCGGCCGGACGTCCAAGCTCGCAGCCATTCTCTTTCTCTTCACACCGCGCGTGTTTCTGGTCCTGCGAAACGGCTGGACCGAGCCCCAGGTGGCGATGCTGCTTGCGGCCGCCGTCTTCTGCGCCTGCCGGCTGCCGCGCGCCATGCCTTTCGCGCTGGGCCTCCTGCTGGTCAGCAAACAGTTCATGTTCTGCGCCGCCGGGCCATCGCTGTTACTCCTCGGGCGCGGATGGAATTGGACCCGCGCGCAGCGGATGTACGCAAAAGCAGCGCTGGCCGGCGCGCTTGTGAGCGTCCCCTTGGCGCTTTGGAATGTAGAGGCCTACTGGCGAGCCAACTTTGCGGCGGCAGCGGCGGCAAAGCTGCGCTACGACGCCCTCAGCTTTCTCGCGTACTGGGCCAACACCCACGACTGGACGCCGTCCGCCTCGATCGGCGCCGTGGCGCTCGTCGCCGTATTGCCCGCGACAGCGTTGGTCATCTGGCGCTGCGAGTGGTCTCCCGCAGGCTTCGCTGCCGCTGTCGGCATCGTCTTCCTCGTCTTCTTCTCCATCAATAAGTTCGACTTTTGCAATTACTACTACTTTGTCATCTCCGCCCTATGCGCAGCCGTGGCGGGAGCGACGCCCGCCGCTACGGCCGCCCTATCCAATCCCGCAACTGTCGAACCCTCCCAGCCGCGGCGCTTGGCGGCTTAGTTAAGTAGGGGTGCAGACCCGTCGATCTCATTCAAAGCGGTGCGCACAGCGGACCCGCTCAACGTCCGGTAACACCCGCGCCCAAGAAGCATGCGCCTCACCCCGATCAGATCTGAATCGACGACGGCGAACCCAAGCGCTCGGCCGCGCCTGGCGCACGATCGCGAAATCTCCGTCATCGTACCTACGCTGAACGAGGCGATGAACTTGCCCGCCCTCCTCTCGCGCGTCGATGCCGCGCTTGCAGGCCGCTCCTACGAGATCATCCTCGTCGACGATGGCAGCCAGGATGAAACCAGGCCCACCTGTGCCGTGCTGGCGGATCGATTCCCCCTGCGCCTCATCGTGCGCCGCGATACGGTAGGGGGGCTCAGCGGCGCCGTCCTCCATGGCATGGCGCTCGCTCACGGTCGCACGCTCGTCGTGATGGACGCAGATTTGCAGCACCCCCCCGAGGCGATCGCCGATTTGCTCGCGCCGCTGGACGCCGGTGACGCCGACTTCGTTCTCGGGTCGCGTTATGCACCCGGCGGAAAAACCGAAGCGGGTTGGGGCCGATTCCGCAAATTAAACTCGCTGGGCGCAACCTGCCTCGCGCGCCCCATCGCCGGACGCGTGTACGACCCCATGTCCGGATTCTTCGCCATTCGCGCCCAAACCTATCGGTCCGCCCGCCAACTCGCGCCCATGGGCTACAAGATTGCCCTGGAGCTGATGTGCAAGTGCCGCATCTCGCGCATCGTCGAAGTGCCCATTCACTTCGGCAATCGCACCGAAGGCGAATCGAAGCTTTCCTTTCGGCAACAGGCCCGATTCCTGCGGCACCTCTCCCGCTTGTACGCCTTCGCCTACCCCAAGTGCACAGCCGTCGCCAACCTGGCGATCGGCGCATTCATCGGCTGGGCATTCGCCAACATCACTAACCCGCAACTGGCCCTCGTTTTGGCCCCCTGGGCCGCCATAACCTCCCTTGCCCTCACTCGACAAACTCCGGCCCCCAGCCCTGATCGAAACGCCCTCGCCAGCGCTGAAGTCCAGTTGCGTGAGTCTGTTAAAGCCGCTGCAATCCTCGCCGCGTGATCCGCTGGCCGAAATCATTTCAAGATTGACAGCTTCCTCCGTCGATGTTACTTTGCTATGTAAAGCAATCGAGCCCGATTCATCCGCCGGAGGCTCCGCCGTGGAACTGCACGATGCCTTGACGCAGATATCCGAGATTCGCGAGCGTATGGCCTCGGCCCAGATGTTCCGCGGCTATCGCTCGGCGACCGTCGCGTTCTCCGGCGCCGTCGCGTTTGTCGCAGCAGCCCTCCAGCCGATCCTTGCACCTGATCCGCGCCGCAACTTGCGCCCCTATCTGCTCCTCTGGCTCAGCGCCGCCGCCGTCAGCATGATCGTCGTCGCGATCGAGATGATCATCCGCGGCCGGCGCTCCAAGTTGCAGGCGCAAGTGACCCTCCTCGCCGTCGAGCAGTTCCTGCCGTGCCTCATCGCCGGCGCCATGCTCACCTACGTGCTCGTTCGTTGCGCCGAGGACGCGCTCTGGATGCTGCCCGGCCTGTGGGCGATCGTCTTCAGCCTCGGCGTCTACGCCTCCTGCAAACTGCTTCCCCGGCCGACGTTCGTGGCGGCGTGCTTCTACCTGATCGCTGGTTGTCTGTGCCTGATTTATGCCCAGGGCGATCGCGCCTTTTCCCCGTGGGCAATGGGGCTCACCTTTGGTTGCGGCCAGTTCCTCACCGCCGTGATCCTCTACTGGACGCTGGAGCGTCGTCATGTCTGATGCGAAGAACGATCAATCCTCAGAATCACGAGAACGTGCGCGCAAAGAGCCCGGCGACGCTGAGTCCACCGGACGCTTTGCTTACGATGGTCTGGAGCGCGTGATCCACGAGAAAGCGCGGCTCGGCATCCTCGCGTCCCTGATGAGCCATCCCGAAGGCCTGCTGTTCAATGACCTGAAGGACCTCTGCTCGCTCACCGACGGAAACCTCAGCCGCCATCTTCAGCTATTACAAGAGAGCGCGCTGGTGGAAATCTGGAAGGGCATGCGCAGGAACCGCCCGCAGACGCTCGTGCGCCTGACCGACGCCGGGCGTAAACGATTCGCCGAATATATCTCAGTCCTGGAGAGCGTAGTGGCGGATGCCGTCGCGGCGAGTGTCGCCGCCGGATCCTCCGCCACCAGCCGCGCTGCAACACCCCGCTTGCCGCTGCCCAAGGGCTTCTCGCCGGCCTAACCATGCCGGCCTTAAAGCCCTGGTGGCAATGCGCAAGCGGGGTTTTTATGGCAAATTCACTTTGTAATGCAAAGTAAACGGAGGTAAATCATGGCTCAAAGCAATGTACTGGCGGCATCAGTTTTCGATCTGGCGGAGCGGTTGTCCACCGCCCGCGAACCATGGACGTCGGCCCAATGGCGCGACTACTTCCGGCGCAACGCGAGATCGTTGCTCCCCATTTCCTGGAACATCGGCGTCAATCTCACACCCGACGAGCGCGATGCTATCGCCGGGTCGGTCCAGCAGTTCCAATTGGGGGAGAGTTCCGATGGTCATCACTTTCTGACGATGGGCCGAGACCACGCCATCGCCACCGGCGATCGCCAATACCTGCCGGCACTGCGGCGTTTCATCGCCGAGGAGCAGCGCCACGGCCGCGACCTCGGCCGCGCGATGGACCTCGCCGCCATCCCCAGAATCCGTCGCGCCTGGGCCGACTCGCTCTTCCGCTGGCTTCGCCACACCGCGGGTCTCGAACGCTCGATCTGGATTCTGGTGACCGCCGAGATCATTGCCCAACTCTACTACGACGCGCTGCGCAACGCGACCGGGGCGATCGTACTGCGTCAACTCTGCGACCAGATTCTGCGCGACGAGGACGAGCACGTCCGCTTCCAGTGCGAACGCCTCGCGATGCTCCGCCGACACCGCGGATTATGGTCGATCTCCCTTCGCCAGGCGCTACACCGCATCTTTTTCACGGTCACCTGCTTCGTATTCTGGC
>JBBRIN010000404.1:0-4512 GCA_038221115.1 Tepidisphaerales bacterium | reverse complement strand
AACGCCAAGCTGATGCAGGATCGCGGCGTCGCAACCGACGGGCTGACCGAGCGAGCCGATGCCCTGGCCGCGTTGGGCCGCACCCCCATCTTCGCGGCGCTCGACGGACGAGCCGCCGGCGTCCTGGCGGTGGCCGACACGATCAAGCCGAGCGCGCGGGAGGCGGTCAGGCAGTTGCAGAGAGCCGGGATCGAACCCGTGATGATGACCGGCGACAACCGCCGCACCGCCGAAGCGGTCGCCAAGGATCTGGGGATCGCGCGCGTCTTCGCCGCGTTCCTTCCCGAACAGAAAGCGGCCTACGTCGCCCAGCTGTAAGCGGAAGGGAAGCGCGTGGCGATGGTTGGCGACGGGGTCAACGACGCCCCGGCCCTGGCCCAGGCCGACATCGGCATTGCGATCGGGGCCGGCACGGACGTGGCGATCGAGACGGCCAAGGTCGTGCTGATGCGCTCCGATCCGACCGACGTGCTGCGCGCGATCAAACTCTCGAAGGCCACCGTGCGCAAGATGAAGCAGAACCTGGGCTGGGCCAGCGTCTACAACGTGCTCGCGATCCCGGTCGCCGCCGGGGCGCTCTATCCCGCCTACGGGATCGAGCTGCGCCCGGAGTGGTCGGCCCTGCTTATGAGCTTGTCGTCAATCATCGTCGCCGCCAACGCGGTGCTGCTCAAACGCGCCGACCGGGAACTGGCCTAGGATGGACCGACCGCTCCAACCCGCCGCCAACAAACTCCACCACCAACTCTCCTCGCACCTGCTGGTCTTGTGCGGGGTTGTCCTGATGGGATCGGCGTCTTCTTCGCCGTCGCCCGTCCCGCTCTGCTGCCGGAGGACGCCCGCTCCATCGGCCAGACGGCCTCGCAGATTCACGCCGCGGTCCCCGGTCTCGCCCGGTGGCTGGACAAGGTCTTCTGGGTGATGGGCGGGTACATCTTCACCACCGGCCTTCTCGTGTGCCAGCTCGCGCGCACCTCTTTTCGGAGGCGTGAGCGGGGTGCCTGGAGCGTTGCGGCGATCGCAGGGACAACCTCCATCGGTGTGATGACGATCGTAAATTTCATGCTCGCATCGGACTTCCGCTGGCCGCTGTTGGTCCTGGCCACGCTCTGGATCATCGCCCTTGCCCTGTTCGCGCGCGGTCATTAGCGGGCCCACCCCTCACCACGAAGGGTGACGCCGGTGGGCAGCATCGGTGGCCGACTGTGACGAGATGGAAACGGAGCGAACTCGACCGCCTTACGTCTTGGCCGTCGCGTCGGCGTCCCAGTGCAGGGTCGCGATGATCGCCACGATGCTCGGGCCCCCGATCCGCAGCGCGATCAGATGGCCATGACCGGCGAACGGAGAATCGCCGGCCAGCATCCCGGTCGCCGCCCGGAACTCAATCCGCCCGCCCGCCACCGCCTGGCGCACGTGCGTCGTCGCCTCCGCCACCTGGCCAATCAACGCGAAGACATCGGCGCGCAGCTCGCGCGATCCGCCCGCTCCCTGCCAATCCAAGTTGACTGTGTACACCCCGTCGTCCCCCATCGCCGTCGCCGTTAGTCGCCACGGTCCCCCGGGCGTGGCGCAGGCCCGCTGTAGATGCGGCAGCAGGTGATGATCCGGGTCCTCCGCAATCCACTCCGGTTCCTGCAGCGCTGTCAGCAAATCGCCCACCTGCGACGTGTAGGCGGCTCCCGTCGCCACGCCTCGGCCTCGCTCATCCGTGTCCCAGCGCCGCTGCATTGCGCTCATCCCTCCTGGGTGCTCACGTCCGCCCGCGAACCCGATCCCACTAATCACTAAAGATCGCCCCGTGAACGCCGGCTTTTGAAACCTTTTTGAGACGTCGCACAACTCCTCGTTTGTGCGACGAGCACGTTGCCAAAATGAAGGTGAGCACTGCGGTCGCTACGGCACGGCGCACCCCGTCCGGGGTGATCGTCAAGGCAACGCCGTGCGCCGTGCACGCGGCCACATCAACCGTGTCATATCCCACGCCGTAGCGGGCGACGACGGATAGCCGCTCCGCGCCGCTCAACGTCTCCGCGGTCAGACGCGGCGCAAGCACGCCGAGCGCGTCGTAGTGGCTGATGTGCTCGGCGGTCAGAATCCTGGTGTCCTCCGCAAGAAACTCCCACTCGATCTCGGGTCGTCTCTCGAGCAAACCCAGCCCGATATCGCCGATTCCAATCGAGCCGTCGGCGCGTAGAAAATCGCGCGTGAATCCAATCCGAAACGCCACCGTGATCACCTTTCACGCGGCTACCGAACTGAGATCCCGCCGTCGACGAAAAAGTGAGCGCCGGTCGCGAATGCTGACTCGTCGGAGGCCAGGAAGACCGCGATGCCGACCATGTCGGACGGGGCGCCCAGCCGTCCAATCGGATGCTGACTTACGAGGTGAGCGCGGATCGCGGGATCCTCGACGAGCTTTTTGGTCAATGGCGTTTCGATGGCCCCCGGCACGATTCCGTTGACCCGGATTCCATAACGGGCAAGGTCGGCCGCCATCGCCCGCGTCAGCCCCATCACCCCCGCCTTCGAGGACGAATAGGCATGCCAGCCGGCACCGCTCATCGTCAGCCCGGTGGGAGAGCCGCAATTAATGATCGAGCCGCCGTTGCCGGCGTCGATCATCTGACGCGCGGCGTGTTTGCAGGAAAGGAAGACCCCGCGCAGATTCACGGTATGCGTGCGGTCCCACACATCGACCGGAAGCTCGTGGACCGGCGCATCCTCGCCGATCAGCTGAACCGCGGCGCAGGTGTAGAGCACGTCCAAACGGCCGTGACGCTCTCTCCACGCTGCAAACGAGGCGGCGACGCTCTCCTCGCTCGTGACGTCGGTGACAAGCGGAACGGCGTTTTCGCCCATTTCCAAGGTCGCCGATCGCAGGCCCGCTTCGTCCCGATCGATCAGGCCGACGAACGCGCCCTCGCGCACGAACGCGAATGCGGCAGCGCGCCCGATCCCGCTCGCCGCGCCGGTGATTGCGCAGACTTTTCCGTCAAGCCGTCCCATGTGATTCCTTTCTACATACATCCGCATGACCAGAAATCCTGACTTTCTCAGCGGACGTCGATCGATTGAAGTTCGAATGCCGCCGGAAAGTTTGAGTCGATCGTGGGCACATCGGGCTAATCCACAGCCGGAGCATGCGGAAAGGAGCGGCGCTCAGCTTGCGGGAGTTTGCTCCCGCCACACATCGTTCAAAAATCGGACCTTCTCCCGGATTTGAAACGTGCCGCCACCCTCGTGCTGGTTGTAGTGCCAAACCATTATGTCCTTCGGGCCGGCGTAGTGGTTGTAGGCGGCGAAGACCGTCGAGGGAGGGCAGACGGGATCCATCAGCGCGGTGGAAAAGAGCGCCCGCGCCTCAGCACGCACAGCAAAGTTGACGCCGTCGAAGTAGGCAAGCGTGTCGAAGACGGTCTCGATCTTGTCGCGGTGCGCTATGCAGTAGCGGGCGATCTCCTGGTATGGCTGGTTGTCGGTGATCTCAGTAGCGCGGCGAAAGTGACAGAGAAACGGAACGTCTGACATGACCGCGGCGAGATCAGGGGCGAGGCCACTGACCGCGAGGGCGATCCCCCCGCCCTGGCTCATGCCGGCGACAGCGACTCGACCGGCATCGACGGCCGGATGGCTGCGCGCGCACTCGACAGCGAGCACCGCATCTGTGAAGACCCGGCGATAATAGTATGTACGCGGGTCAAGCACGCCGCGGGTCATGAATCCAGGGAATTGCGGATTGCCTCCGTCTGGCTCATGGTCTGGCGTGTCACCGGGCAGGGAAGCACTGCCTTGGCCGCGTGTGTCCATGATGAAGTGAGCATAGCCAGCGCTGCCCCAAAGCAGCCAATCGGTGGGAAAGCCACGCCCGCCGCCGTAGCCGAGATATTCGACCACGCAGGGCAACCGCTCGGTGCGATCGCGCGGTAACTGTAGCCAGCCCTTGATCCGCTGGCCGCCGTAGCCGCTAAAGCTCACGTCGAAGCTCTCGATCGCGCGCAAACCATTGTCCACCGGCGTGAATTCGGGCGCACTCGCGGCCTGACGGGCCCTGGCAAGGGTTTCAGTCCAGAAAGCATTGAAGTCGGCGGGTTCGTTGCGATCGGGTCGGTAGTCGCGGAGTTTTTCCAACGGCATATCAAACAGTGCCATTTTTTCTCCCGTCCTCACGCGGTCGAATGCTCGTAGTCGATTGGTGCGACGCTGGTTCTTCGGTCTTTTGTGCCTTCGAGACAGGCGAGGCTCCGAGCGCTGTCTTCTCAGGTAGATCAACATGGGAGCTCTCGCATCCGTTTGCCCGTGCTGCGGAAAGCCTGACCGCCGTCAATGGGCCAGAAACCGGTCCGCTAAAAATGTCCGGGCGTCTGCCAAGGATGGCGGGCCAGGTCCTCCAGATTCGGCTCCACCCCGAGCCCCGGTCCGGTCGGCACCTCCAGGTAGCCGTCCTTGATCACTAGCGGCGTCGTGAGCCCCTCGTCGCAGGCTTTGCGGTGCTCGGGCGAGCCGATCGTT
>JBBRIN010000403.1:0-4526 GCA_038221115.1 Tepidisphaerales bacterium | reverse complement strand
CGGTACAACTTCAGCAGCCGCTTGCGTTGGCCGCCGACGAGGACAATACTGCCATCCATGGCTCGGCTCCCAAGGGTGTTGTGTTACGCAACCAACCACCTTGGCCCGAGCCACTTTCTGTTTCAAGGGGAGCTATTTAGCCGCGGATGAACGCGGATAAGACGGGAAAGAATGGATCAGAGATGGGATTGGATTGGTGTTTCTTGATTCGTGCCGATTCGTGGATGAGGTTTTATTCGGATTTGGTGAGGCGTTGCTTCATGGCTTCGCGGTAGATGCCTTTGAGGGGTTCGCTGGTGAGGTTCATGCCGCCGTCGGCGTCGAGGGTAATGGTATAGAGTTTGTCGGGGACGAAGGGTCCCCAGAGGGATTCACCGTCGACGACGCGGACTTTGTGGGCTTGGCGGTAGTCTTTGTCGTCGGCGAGTCGCCAGAAGTTTTGCCAGAGTTCTTTCTCGAAGGCGGCGAGGGGGGCGGATTGTTTGGGGTCGCCGCGGTAGACGTCGGGGATCTGGCCGGGGGCGTCTATCTGGAAGGCGTCTTCGGGGGATTGGGAGTCGCCGAAGAGCCTGCGGAAGAGGGCGATGGAGTGGCCGCGGAGGGGGTCGTCCAGTGCGACGGCTTCGTGGTCGAACTTGATGACCATGGCGTCGATGTGGGCGGAGTTACCTTCGATGGTGTAGGACCGCGGGGGGAGGGAGGAGCCGTCGCGGGCGTATTCGACAAACAGGAGGGTGGTGCGGAGTGAGCCGCCGGAGGTGGACTGGTCGGTGACGAGGACCTCGGCGACGCGTTTGTTGGCTTCGAGGCGGGTGACGACGGTTTCGAGTTGTTTCTTTTGTTCTTCGAGGTGCTGCTTGTCTTGCTCGAGGCGTTGGCGCTGGGCGTCGAACTGGGCTTGGAGTTGCTGGATTTTGAAGGCTTCGGAGTGGCGGTGGTTGTAGTAGAGAACGCCGCCGGAGAGAGTCGCAATGGCGGCGGTGAAGCAGGAGAGTTTGAGCAGCGTCTTTGCGGCTTGGCGGAGCATGGGGTTAAAGGGTTATCGGCAAGAGGAGTTGCGGGGAATCAGGGGAAGGGGATGTTACAGAAGTGACGAAATGTTACATTTTTCACTCTGTTTATCTAAATCTTGCTTTAGCTTATAAATCGTGATTTTGTAGATGCTTACGGTGGAGACCTCTGGAGCGCATTTCAGGTTATGTAACAAGGAAGCTGCGCCAAGCCAATGACGGTTACTGGATTGGGGGTGGGAGGCCGCGGGCGGGGGCGGGGTGGGCGGGTTGCTGGGAGGCGGAGCCGGGGATGGCGCCGGATTCCTTGGGGGGTTGGAGGCGTTCGGGGCGGGTGAGGTTTGGATTGTTCCAGATCTTGCGGATGGCTTCGTCGTCGGAGGGGAGGATGGTGGTTTTGGTGTCTTTGTTTTCGTTGCCGAGGTATTTGCCGTCATCGGTGAGGTAGTGGGTGGTGATGGAGCCGTCGAGGCCGAGGCGTTCGTTGACGGTGTAGCCGCGGAAGGTCTGGCCGGCGAAGGCGAGTTCTTTTTCTTCGGAGACGTCGACGTAGCGCATCATGAGCAGGCGGGTTTCGGGGACGTAGGAGGCGAAGAGGTAGGTGCGGGGGCCGGTGAAGCTGGGCTCCAT
The DNA here is from genome assembly GCA_038221115.1 of Tepidisphaerales bacterium. GTDB lineage: Bacteria > Planctomycetota > Phycisphaerae > Tepidisphaerales > Tepidisphaeraceae > JANXVV01. Next base: position 2,886 of record JBBRIN010000403.1, on the reverse strand, counting down.
CGCGAGTCGCGGGAGGAAGTGGGTCGAGGCCTGGGGGAGGTAGAACGGGGGAAGCTCGATGTGGGTGGGCTCGGCGGTGGCGTCCTTGCCCCAGACGCTGACGTCGAGCGCGTGATAGGTGGAAGGGCGCATGGGTGGCGACTTGGGATCGTTGGGGTCGCGGACACCGACGTTGCCGGCGAAGATCTTGCGGGTTTCGAGGACGCTGTTGCCGAACTCACTGTTGTGGGTCTCGGTGGGTCCGCCGGGGGCGTCGGCCTGAAGGACGGTGGAGCGGGTAAAGGTTTCGCGGTGCTGGTCGAAGCTGACGAAGCGGTAGGACCCGATGTCGAGAACCTGGCGGCGGTTTTGCTGATCTTTTTCTTCGGTGTGGGCGCGGACGTAGGCGGCGATGCCGCGGATGCCGACGCCGCCGACGAGTTGCGTGTCGGGCATTTCCTCGACGAAGCTGTAGCCGATGTCTTTGCCTTCCTTGAGGATGCGGAAGAACTGCTTGGGCACGAGCATTCCGGTGAGCTTCTTTTCGTTCCAGAAGACCATGAGGGCGCGGGTGCGATAGAGGCGCTGGTCCTGATCCTGCTTGATGCCGGTGCGGTCGACGATCTTGATGGAATCGATCAGGGCGCTGAAGGTTTCGACGGCGAGTTTCTCGCCGGGGTCGGGAGCGTCGATGGCCGCGGGGTCGACGTCGGCGGCGACCTGGCCGGCGGGGGTGGTGAGAACGAAGATGAAGTAGAGCTGGTCATTCACCTGGACGATGGCGTGTTGACGGAGCCAGCGCTGGTTGCCCATGTTGAAGCGCATGGCGATCATGCCGACGTAGTTGCTGTCGACATTGACGACATCTTTGCGGAGGACTTTGCCGCTGACGTTGGCCTGGTGTTCCTTCTGGGCCATGAAGCCGAGGAGGCCGCCGGTGATTTCACCGTTTTCGTCGAGCTTTTTCTCGGTGAGCGGCACGGGGGTGGGGGGAACGTAGCGGGTGACGCGGAGGAGCCAGCTTGTCTTGTCGTTGACGTACTCGGCGATGGCGTCCTTGGGACGATTGACCTGCTCGGTGTCGGCAGGCGGACGGAAGCGGATGCCGGCGGTCTGGCTTTCGAAGGCGGCGCCGAGGAGGGCGCTGGCGCGGACGGGCTCGGCATCGGGGCGGCCGGCGAGAATGTTGACGGGTTTGGGCGTGGCGTCGGTGTTTGCCGCAGGAGAAGTGGGGGGCGCGGTGGCAGCGGGTTGGGCGATGGCGAGCGAGGCGGCGGATAGCGCGGGAAGAAATGCGGCGAGGAATCGGTGGGGCTGAAGGGGGTTCATGAATCCGCCTCGGTTGGTTGGGAGGTCCTGTGGTGTCGATCGTGGTTGGGCGACTGCGGGGATTACCGGGTTAGCGAGGGGAATTGTGCTTGAAAAGGGGCGGTAGTGCAAACGAAAGGCGGTATGAGGGGGAAGATTGGTCGGGTTCGCTTGGGAGCCATGCGGGGAATCCGGGCGGTACGATCGCGGGGGTGGGCGCGTAACGGTTCAGACGTCGGGGTCGCTCGGACACAGCCCTGGAGACTGAAGAATCGGGCCTGTGCGTCGAACGCGCCTGCCACGGATAAATGCCCTGTTGAACACCGGACTCTTCAAGAACCGCCTGCTTCGGGCGCGGTGAGCTACCTGCTGACCGATGGGCGTATGGGTGAAGCGCACGCCGCGCGCCTCGGCCTGGACCACACCCTACGCCGGGAGGGACGACCGCCAAGCTACGCCCTATTACTTCTTGGCGCTGGCGGAGATAGAATCACGCCATGGGGAAGTCGATTGTCCTAGAGTTGCAGGAACTGGCGCACAGCGGCGATACTCAGCTCGCCGACCTCTTGCGCAAAGCCCTGCTGGTACGCTACTTCACTTAGGGCTATATCATGTCCGACGGGAAAATCGTTGCCTGGATCACGATCCCATGTGGCGCCACCGTGGTTTTGGCGGTCCTGTTCATCCAGCACCGCGCTAGCCAACCAACCGCGCCCGTCGGGAGCGATGGCTCAGGGCTCAGCGCGGCGGTGCCCGCCGCCACCCCGAAATCCCCGGTTGTAACGGCGCAGTCCTCGCCCGCAAAGGTTTCCCTTCACACAACTACTCAGCCCCACGCGGCTCCCACTCGCGTCGAGCACGTTGCTGCACCCTCCGCTACTGCCATCATGGCGCCGCCGAAGCCCTTTAGGGGCGTCGAGTGGGGCTCGCTCCTCGGCCAGCGCCGCGACATGTCGCCTGCTGATTATCAGCAGGCGAAGGCTCTGGTGCATCTCGACGGCAATCAGTCGATCGAGATCAAGGACATCCACACGAGGGCATATCTACGCGCGGGAGACAAGCTCCAGTTCGGAACTGTGCAAGTAGGCGGTATAGAGTATCGCGCATTCGATGGCCGCTTCTACGAGATTAGCATCCAAAATCCTGATCCATTCTCGCTCGCGACAGTCTTTTCCCAGGTGTATGGATCCGCGAAAGAATGGAAAATGGGCGACACGCGCAATTGGGAATGGGCGGCGGATAATGGCCAGACACGGGTAGTGGTCTTTTATGAGCGGCCGAACAGCATTTTTCCGAACGGCCTGACCGGTGCGAGACTGACCAATCTCAAACTTGAACAGGAATTATCCGCGTTGCAGCGGGCGGAGGCGATAGCGGAGCTTGAAAAGGCGAAGAAGGACTTCTAGCCGTGTAGGTTCCGCAGTACGCTGCGGACCGGTCGCATTCGCGCGGAGGGACGGTTCGTCGCATGAAAACCTCGCTCGGGGAAGGACACAGCAAAACCCCGCTATTCTGCTCAGCTTACCGTTAAAGACGCAGCAAGACGACAAGCCCGGCTCCCAGCAGATACAATTTAATTTCGCCGACTTCTAACAACTT
>JBBRIN010000402.1:0-4532 GCA_038221115.1 Tepidisphaerales bacterium | reverse complement strand
GGCAACATCTCCCACTGCCTCACATCTGCCTGGCTCGTCGCCTTCAGCAACAGCCCCGCCCCGATCAATGCCAGGTCCGTCCCCTCTCGCCGCCCGCGCCGATCCGTCGCCGCGTCAATCGCGCCCGCCGCGATCAGCCCTGTTCCCACCACCGACTTCACAGCCCGAATCGTATCGATGCTCTGCCACTTCCGATCCTGCGCCAGCGCCAGCAGATCCACCGGCGGACGATTCATCCCGGCCACGTCATATTCCCGCCCATCCACCCGCACCACCGGCTCCGGCACCGGCCCCACCTCGCGCGGCGTCGGACCCAACCCCACGATCGCCCCATCCCCGTTCCGATACTTCCTCGGCCCGTGCCCCACCTCCACCACCAGCAACACATTCGACTCCGCATTCGTCCGGTAATCCGACACATCCGCCAGCCACCGGTGCAGCGATACCGCCCGCTCAAAATTCGCCCGCGCCAAATCCTCCCGCCCCAGCCGCTGCCAGCATCGCCCCAGCATCACGCAAGCCACCGCAAAATCCGACTCCACCCGCCGATACTCGTCCCGCTTGTCCCGCCCCTCTCCATAATCGCGCAGCTTAAACAGCGCGTTTTCAAACGCCGCCCGCGCATTGTTGTAATCGCGACGAATGTAGTACACGAGCCCCAGATAAAAATTCGCCATCGCCCGCTCGTACGGCTCCCCTTTCCAGATCTTCATCTTCTCATCCACGAGCACCGCCCCAACCGACCGTCCCCCCTCGTTCACCCCCACGCTGTTGATCACCTCATACGCCCGCAAAAACGCCGCCTCCGCCCCATCCAGGTCATAGTCCGCCAGCGCCGCCGACCCCAATCGGCAGTTATTCAAAACAAAATTCTCATCCGTCTTCTCCGCCAGCGGCCCCAACCGCCGCACTGCCTCCCGATAATCCCCTGCAAAATAAGCCCCCACCCCATAGGAAGCCTTAACCTCACTCCGCGTCGGACCACAACCAAAGCTCCCCATCACCAACAAGACAACGATCGCCCCCAAGCCGAGGGCGGAAGCCGCAGGCGACGCCCCGGGTGCTTTCCTCTTCCACTCGTCGCTCATTCGCATCAATCCAAAAACCCCTTCACCACCACCTTCTTCACCTCAAACTTCTCCGACCACAACACATTCCGATGTTCCAGATCCGTCAGCTCATATACACACAGATAATAACTGCTCCGCCTCCGCGAATCCTCATTCGTCAACGAGCTGAATTTCGCCGTCAACGCATACCTCGGCTGCACCACGTCCGGCGACGGCCCCGGATCGATCTCCAACTCCCGCCGCTTCAAATACCGCCACGCATCCCGATTCATCACCCACGTAAACCGATCCCGCGCATGCTGGCTGAGCAGCACCCGCAGCCGCGCCGTAAATGCCCGCGCCGGCCCGCTCGGCAACACCTCCCCCGTCATCTGATTCTCCACCGGCTCCACCACCACGCTCAGCTTCCCCTCCCGCGCGATCGCCTCCTGCACCGCCCGGCTCCCCACCATCTTCACCGCCATCTCATCCGTCATCGCCACCAAATCCCCCCCATCCAGCCCCGCGTTCCTCCCATGCGCCACCGCCGTATCACCCGCACATCCGCTGAGCGGCATGAGCAACAGAACCGACCAAACGGGTGCCATGGCCACGCCCCAATCACCCCATCCCAACCACGCGCCCCTCCCGGCGTGGCCATGTCTTCCTCTTCGACGCTCAAGCATCCAATCCACCGCCATCACCTCTCCACCTTCACTTCATACTTGTTACTCCACACAATCTCCCGCGTCCCCAGATCCGTCAGATCAAACTCAAACAAGTAATAATTCGTCGCCCGATTCGGCAAATCCGACACCACCCCATGCAGCGCCAACTGCGGTTGAACTCCCGCCGGCCCCGGTGGCGGCCTTCTCCCCGCGCCATCCCTCCCCTCCGGCTCCAACTCCCGCGCCTGCAAATCCCGAAACCGATCCCGATTCTCAATCAACCGGATCCGCCCCCGCGCCTCCCGCGCCAAATTCGTCTTCAACCGATTGATGAACACGTCGTACGACATCCGCCGCCCGCTCGTCCCGTTCTCCATCCCCGTCACCACGATCGTCCACTGCGTTCGGCTATCCCCCAACTCCGGCACTGCCATCAAATCCATCGCCATCCGATCCGACGCCTCCACCACATCCTTGCTTTGCAACCCCCGGTCATCTTCATGCAACGACCCCACATCCGGCCGCTGCCTCCCATACTCGTGCGGCCGATCCGCGCACCCCGCCACCGTCGCCAGTAACCACATCGCCACTAACGACTTGTATCCCATCAACATGATCAATTTCCTTTCGATGCGCTGCACAAAACCCGGCCGCAGCGGCCGCTACCGTCAACCTAGACACGCCTCACACCCCGAATGTGAGTCCGTCCACAACGACACCTGACCTTCAGCCCGCTCGCGTGTCTCACTCATCGGCCGCATCCTTGGACTCGTTCCCTGAGGATGTTATCACTCGCGTAACCCCCGTGCGACCCGAGGACGCCTCATGCACCACCGACTCACCCTATTTTTCCTCGCCGCCCTCCTCCTCGCCGGCTGCATGAACGACGCCCCGCCCCCCGCGCGCGTCCCCGCCCCCGCCGCCTCCAATCGCGAGCAGGTTCGCGAGCGCGATTACATCAAACCCCTCCCCGCTGAGGGGTCCGCCCCACTCGCCCCGGAACCCGCCGCCCAACTCCGCCCCGATGATCAACCTGTACCCCCACCCACTCCCCAAACTCCCCCAAAGGACTGACCACCTCATTTCCAATTTTTAGTTTTTCATTTTTCGTTGCGATCTCATCCCAAACCCCAACCCCCGATCACCATGACCACCCCTCCCAAACTTCTCACCCTCGCCGCCCTCTTCACCCTCGCCGGGTGCGCCGACACCATCAAACCTCCCATCCAGGCCCGCCAGGATCCCTACCAGCGCGAGCAGATCCACATCACCAACATGGATCTCCGCCGCCACACCGCCGTCGACCACCCCTTCATCACCCGCGACGACGGCGGCCTCCTTCAGGTCCAGGTCCCTATCCGCGCCGCCACCAACCTCAAGCTCTACATCGATTACCGCGTCACCTTCTTCGACCGCAACGGCCAGGAAATCACCCAAACCGGCTGGCTCCACAAAACCCTCTCCCCCAACACCCCCGACCAGATCACCTTCAACAGCACCTCTCCCCGCGCCGCCGACTTCCAACTAGACCTTCGCTATTCCGAATGAATTCCGTATTGTTTTCCCACCGTTCCGAGCAGTGAGCAAGGCGCACAAATGAATCCCTTCGTGCCCCTTCGTGCCTTCCTCCCTTCGTGTTAATCCCCCTGTCCTCCGTGTCTCCAAAATTCTGCCCACCCACCCCTCGTCTTGACAACCCCCTCCCCCTCCTTATATTAACCCACCCGACTTTTCCGATCGGGCGTGTACCGAAGTGGTCAAACGGGCCAGACTGTAAATCTGGTGGCTCTGCCTTCGAAGGTTCGAATCCTTCCGCGCCCATAATCTCCTCCCCCATACCACAACCCAAGTTCGCCCCACACCCCCTATGCCCCAACCCCGACTTTCCGTCCGACAACTCGTCACCGGCGTCTTCCTCATTACGGTCGGCAGCCTCCTCTCCGAGCTCACCCTCACCCGCATCTTTTCCGTCCTCCTCTGGTACCACTTCGCCTTCCTCGCGATCTCCCTCGCGCTCGTCGGCATCAGTGCCGGCGCCGTCACCGCCTCCCTCCTTCCCCAACCCACAACCGCCAAAGCTCTCTCCAACCGCATCGCCCGATTCGCCCTCTTCGCCTGCCTCGCCGCCGCCGCCGCTCTGGCCATCCTGCTCCGCACCCGCACCACCGAGCAAATCAGCACCGGCATGTTCCTCCGCATCGCCCTCGTCTGCCTCGCCGGCGGCGTCCCCTTTTTCTTCGTCGGCCTCGTCCAGTCCATCTCCATCCGCGAGGCCGGCAAAAACGTCCCCATCGTCTACGCCGCCGATCTCCTCGGCGCCGCCGTCGGCTGCCTCGCCTTCGTCCCCGCCATGAACCTCTGCGGCGGCCCTCTCACCATGGTCCTCGCCGCCGCGCTCTTCGGCCTCGCCGCCATCGTCTACGGCCACCCCCATCGCTCTCCCCTCTCCCTCGCCCTCCACCTGCTCCTCATCGCCGTTCTCGTCGGCGGCGGCTCATGGCTTCACATCGCCGGCCGCCTCGACGTCGCCTACGCCAAGGGCAACGCCCGCCACGATATGACCGCCCGCTGGAACGCCTTCAGCCGCGTCGCCGTCTGGAAATACAACAAGCCCGAACACTTCGTCGCCGGCCTCAGTGAAATCTACACCAAGCCTCCCGCTCTCGAGCAGCGCGTCATCGACATCGACGCCGGCGCTAACACCATGCTCCTGGAAAAGCCCTCCAAGCCTGAAGATCTCGACTTCCTGAAGTACGACATCACCAGCCTCCCCTTCACCTTCCTCGACAAGCCCCACGTCCTGGTCATCGGCCCC
>JBBRIN010000401.1:0-4544 GCA_038221115.1 Tepidisphaerales bacterium | reverse complement strand
GGATTGATCTCCGAGCCCTCGCTGTCATGGGCGACGGCGGGCGTTGCTGACGCGGGGCGGCCCGGAATACCCGCCGCCGCAGAATGAACGAAGGCCAGGCTGTTGAGGCAGGCGGAGAGTTCGTCGGCAATTTCGGGGTGTCGCGCAAGCAGCTCGCGCCGGTTGGGCTTCTCGCCGGCATCCAGGGCCGCCATGTAGTCTTTTACTGCCGACAACAGCCGCGGGTCGTCGGGCAACGAGACGCCGTGAAGGCTGTGCGTCTTGTCGAGCGGATCTTCGCTACGGTTCATACAACGCGCCGCCTCGGAAAAACCGAGCGATTTAAGGTGACGCAATATAATGACCGCGCGGTAGTCCTCTGGCAAGCGCGTCCGGGCATGGGATCAAACGCAGAAATCCCCCGGTGGTTCCGGAGGATTCTGGCCAGTACGTGACGCTACTGGGACGCTCAGTGACCCCGACGGGATTCGAACCCGTGTCGCGGCCTTGAAAGGGCCGTGTCCTAGGCCTCTAGACGACGGGGCCAGCGATCGAACGCGAATCGATGCGGCCGCCCAGGAGGTGGAACAATATGACGAAATCCGGCGGGTAGTCAATGCGATCCGGAAGGGCGCGGCGGGTTGGATGTTCAGGAGTGGGCGAGTTTTGCCGTGCCGAGGGTTTGCTCGATTTTTTCGAAGAGGATGTCGGGGTTGATGGGCTTGGGGAGGTAGTTGTTCACTCCGGCCTTGACGGCGGTGACGATGACGTGGGGATCGCCGTGGCCGCTGAGCATGATGACGGGGGTTTGGTCGCCGCGGGCGCGGAGCTGGCGGACGAAGGCGATGCCATCCATCCGGGGCATCTGGAAGTCGGTCAGGATCAGATCGGGATGAACGGTAGTGAGCATCGCAAGGGCCTCTTCGCCGTCGGAGGCTTCATGGACCGTTTCGCAGTTGCTGCAGCGGAGCAGGCGGGCGAGGACCTGCCGCATGCGAGCGTCGTCGTCGATGACCATAACGTGCATAAGAGTTGGGGTCCGTAGATGGGCTTCGGCGAGAGAATTGCCAACGGTGTTATCGGCAGGCGGGGGCATTTTCCCAAGGAGCTCAGGAAAAACGCACCGGTTGTCCACCGGTGATCCCCATCGAAACTGGTTATGGGACGCGGAACGGACTAGAGGCCGACGGTGTTGAAGCCGCAGTCGACGTAGATGTTTTCACCGGTGACGCCGCTGGAGAGGTCGCTGAGGAGGTAGACGGCGGTCTTGCCGACTTCGTCGGCGTCGATGTTGCGGTGGAGCGGCGCCTTGCGCTCGGTATGGGCGAACATCTCGTCGATGCCGCCGACGCCCATGGCGCTGAGCGTTTTGACGGGGCCGGCGGAAATGGTGTTGACGCGGATCTTTTTGTTGCCTAGATCGAAGGCGAGGTAGCGGGCGGATGCTTCGAGGGCGGCCTTGGCGACGCCCATGACGTTGTAGCCGGGGATGACTTTTTCGGAGCCGAAGTAGGTGAGGGCGATGATCGACCCGCCGTCGGTCATCAGCGGGGCGGCTGCCCGGGTGAGCGCGATGAGGCTGTAGGCGCTGATCTCCAGGGCCTGGTTGAAGACGTCGCGCGGGGTGGAGGTGAAAACACCCTCGTCCTTTTTGAGGAAGGTGGGGTTGGCGTAGGCGAGGGAGTGGACGAGGAAGTCGATCTTGTTGAACTTCGCCTTGGCGGCGGAGAAGAAGGCCTCGATGTCTTCATCGCGGCCGACATCGCAGGGAAAGAGGAAGGAGTCCTTGACGCCGTACTCCTCCATCGCCTTACGGGCGCGGCGTTCGGACTTCTCGCGGTTGTCCATGGGGAGAAACCCGAAGCCGACGGTCGCGCCGTGCTTGGCGGCGTTGTTGCCGATGTGGGCGCCGATGCTGCGATCGTTGGCGATGTTGAGGATCAGACCCGTCTTGCCGTCGAGAAGACCCATGTCTTTATGCTCCGTAAAAAGTGAAGCGCGTAACATACGGGGGGGGGGGATTGAAGGGAAGGTGGTCGTTGAACGTTCGTTGAGGGGATTGCCGGGGGCCATCGCGGGAGGAGGAAGTCATGTGACACTTTGAGACACAATGTTACACTTTTTATATGTTTTATCTATATGTTGCCTGCGGCGACCTTTGCCGGTTTCCGTCTTTTCGTCTTTTCGACTTTTCGACTTTTCGTGGTGTCGGGAGGGACCAGAGTTAAAATGGGGTATGTCATGGTGTATTTTTCCGTTAACTCTGGGAGGAAAAGGGTGCGTTTTTGAGGGAATTCTCCAGAGTTACCGTTGAGTCCAGAGTTGCCGTTCGTTTTGGGGGGAGAGGGAACGGCGGGCTAGATGCTTCTTTGTGCAAATTGCATCGAATTCTGTCGGCGCGTGCGAGAATGGGGTGGGTAAGGCCACGGGTGTATTTTAACGGGAGGGGTGGATGAGGTCAAGGGAAATGTTTGCATTTTATTAGGTATCGTCCAGTGGTCGTGCCCCGCTCAATTTGACAACCCGGCAATCGGGTATTCCAGCCACTCATTCAGCGACCAGACATGGTCAGTGAGTCCAGCGGCTCCAGTGAGCGCGGCCGGCCGAGTAAGACAAAGGAGGGGTGGCGATGAAGGTGCCCGTCTCGTTTTCTGCCTTCGGCCCCGGAGAATAATGAGAGGTGACCCCTTATCCGGTCCCCTTATCCGGTCCTATGATCCTGTGTCAAGCGAAGGGTTGAGACAGAGCAGTCCCGACCCCTTAGCCGGTCCCCCTTATCCGGTCTGGCTGCAAACCGGGAAGCTACCGGCGTTGCCAGTGAAAACCGTTGCAGACGGGTGATGTGTTACAAATTAGTAAGTAAGCCGTTCGACGTCGAGTAGCGCGACAGGGGAACGCGTCCCTCATACTCATTCGACGAGGCAACCCAATCGTCGTTCGTCAGTATCACCCTTAGCCGACCGGCGACATTTACATCCCGAAGCTGAGAAACGTGTGCCGAAACTCAATGCTCGGAGGTGGTGACGACAGCATCGCCATCGGCGGGAGAAGATCGGTGATTCGAGACATGAACGTATCCAGCGGTTTACTGCGAAGTTGGGCGGTGGCTCTTATTTTGGTGGTTCCCACCGTTCTGCAAGGGGCGGAGGCGGTTGATGCTTCAGCGATCGATCCGCACGCGGTGACATTTTTGCAAACACATTGTGCGGATTGTCACGATGCGGACACTCAAAAGGGGAATTTCCGGGTGGACACCTTGAAGACACAGTTTGCCGATCCGGTGGAGGCCGGGCGGTGGGAGAGGCTTTTCGATAAGGTGGCGTCGGGTCAGATGCCACCGAAGAAAAATGAGCGTCCCCCGTTGAACGAGACGGCATCGTTGCTGGAATGGGTGGGCGGGCACCTCAAAGCGGAGGGTGCGCGGCGATACGCGATGGAGGGTCGCGCAGGACGTCGCCGGCTCAATCGGAACGAATACGAAAACACGCTGCGCGATCTGTTGGGAGTGGATGTGCGCGTCGCGGGAATTCTGCCGGAAGATGGCCGGTCCCATGGGTTTGATACGGTCGACCAGGCGCTGTCCCTGTCGACGGTGCAGATGGAGAAATATCTGGAAGGGGCCGATCGGGCGCTGGACGCGGCGCTGGGCGGCACACCGCCCAAGCCGTTCCGCACGCAGCGATTTACATACCTCACTCCCGAGAAATCATTGGCGCTCCAGCGGGACCGGGTGGCGCGCAGTGTGAAGTTGGACGATTCGGTCGCCATCTTCGTATCCAATGGCGCGAATAATCCGTGGGGGATCCGCGAGTTCAGTGCTCCTGAACCGGGCCGGTATCGCGTGCGGGTCTCGGCGAGCGGATATCACAGCCATGGCAAGCCGGTGGCGCTGCGGATCTACAACGGTTACTTCCTGCAAGGGGGTGCCAAGCGGCTGACGGGATACTATGAAGTGCCGGCGGATGTGCCAACGATCATCGAGGCCGAGTCTTTTCTCGAAAGCCCGCGCGATACGTTCCAAGTCGTCCCCTACGGTCTGCCCGGGGGGGCGGTGAAGGGCGGTGTCAAAGATTACAGCGGTCGGGGCCTGCGCGTGTATTGGGTCGAGATCGAGGGACCGCTGGAGGCGGCGCAGTGGCCCCCACCGAGCCGCACGGTCATTCTCGGAAATGTAGATCCGGCCTTGGCGCACGAAGCCGATGCGCACGCGATCCTTAGGCGATTCGCCCCCCGCGCATTTCGCCGTCCGGTTTCCGAATCAGAGCTTACCCCGTATCTAACGTTCACCTCGGTGCAATTGAGGGACGGTGCGGGGTTCGAGCAGGCGGTTCGCGCGGGGTTAAAGGCGATCCTGGTGTCGCCGCGCTTCCTGATGCTCGATGCCGCGCCGGGCCGTCTCGACGGATACGCGCTGGCGTCGCGTTTGTCGTACTTCCTCTGGAGCACGATGCCCGATGCGGCCCTGCTGAAAGCCGCAGCCACCGGAGATCTTTCCGATCCTGTCAAGCTTCACGATCAGGTGGAGCGAATGCTGACCGACCCCAAGGCCCGATCCTTTACGCGGA
>JBBRIN010000400.1:0-4549 GCA_038221115.1 Tepidisphaerales bacterium | reverse complement strand
CAACAGACGCTCGGCGTAATCGGTGATGCGCAGCAGCCATTGGCGCAGAGGCATGCGCACGACGGGATGGCCGCCGCGTTCGGATTTGCCGTCGATGACTTCCTCGTTGGCGAGGACCGTGCCGAGGGCGGGGCACCAGTTGACGGGGACTTCGTCGATATAGGCGAGGCGCTGGCCGTCGATGACGTCGCGCTGTTCGGCGGGGGAGAGTTCGCGCCAGAGTTGTTCGATGCGGACTTCGCCGGCGACGCGCTCGAGGCCTTCCTGGGTGGGGTTGACGTGGAGGGAGTTGTCGGGGCCGATGACGAGGTTTTCATTGACCAACTCGTTGAGGAGGTGGTCGATGGGCACGGCCTTTTCCTGGATCGGGTCGAAGTAGCTGTTGAAGAGCTGGAGGAAGATCCATTGGGTCCACTTGTAGTAGGTGGGGTCGGTGGTGTCGACTTCGCGGTCCCAGTCGTAGCTGAGGCCGAGCATTTGGATCTGGCGGCGGAAGTTCTGGATGTTCTTGCGGGTGGTCTCGGCGGGGTGGATGTTGTTTTTGACGGCGTATTGTTCGGCGGGGAGACCGAAGGCGTCCCAGCCCAGGGGGTGGAGGACGTTGTAGCCGAGCATGCGACGGAAGCGGGTGACGATGTCGGTGGCGGTGTAGCCTTCGGGGTGACCGACGTGGAGTCCGGCGCCGCTGGGGTAGGGGAACATGTCGAGGATGTAGGCTTTGGGCATGCCGCCGGCGTCGGCGGGGTCGAGTGCGCGGAAGGTTTTGTTGTCGAGCCAATACTTTTGCCACTTCTTTTCGATCGCGGTGAAGTTGTAAGCCATAGGGCGGGCGATAATAACGGAAGTGGGGGGGGATGGCAGCGCGGGGAAGCGGCGGGACAGAAGCGACAAGGTGATGAGGTGACAAGGTGAAAGGCTGGCGCGCATGATGGCAAAGAGGCTTCCACGGATGGTGGGGGGTTCCTATGATGGTCGCTGTTCTGCAAGGGCGCACACCGAGCCTGATCCGGTGTGTGACGGATAATGAAGAGCGCACTGGAGCGACCCATGCCGCCAATTGAAACAGCGAGCGAGCCGCCATTCGGTCAGATGAAGCGTCAGATGAACAAGCTGATGGACCAGATGCAGAAGGGGTTCTTCGCGTTTTCACCGGGGGAGACGTGGACGCCGAACGTGAACCTGTATGAGAACGAGCGGAGCTATGTGGTGTGCGTGGACCTTGCGGGCGTGATCAAGGAGGAGATCGACCTGCAGGTGCATGGGCAGGTGTTGACGCTGAAGGGGGCGCGGCAAGTGCCGGTGCAGCCTAGGGAGGAGGGGGCGGGGGTGCAGGAGGGTGGGGCGCCGCCGCGGTATCGGGTGCATTTGATGGAAATCGATCACGGGCCGTTTGTGAGGGAGGTGGAGCTGCCGCAGGACGTGGAGAGCGAGCAGATTACGGCGCAGTATCGCAATGGAATGCTTTGGATTGAAGTGCCGAAGAAGAAATGAAAGGAAGTTGCCAGTTGCCAGTTGCCAGTTGCCAGTAAAGAGGTCAAACCCGCCTTTTACTGGCAACTGGCCACTGGCAACTGGCCACTGCTGCACCAATGGCCGAATCGCAGATTATTGAGCGCACGGCGACGACTACGGTCGTTCGTGGAGGGGGAAACGGACAGCCGCTGACGATTCCGAACCTGCTGCCGATTCTTCCGATACGGAATATCGTGGTGTTTCCGGGGACGGTGATGCCGTTGAACGTGGGGCGGCAGAAGAGCAAGAACCTTCTGGATGAGGTGATGCCGGGGGAGAAGCTGATCGGGGTGGTCACGCAGCGGAACGCAGAGGCGGAGGATCCGCGGCTGCCGGACCTTCAGGCGAGCGGGGTGGCGTGCACGATTTTGAAGCTGTTCAAGCTGCCGGATGGGAACCAGTCGATCATCGTTCACGGGATGGTGCGATTTCGGCTGGTGGGGATCGAGCAGACGGATCCATTTTTGCAGGGGCGGATTGAGGTGCTCGAGGAGGTGCTGGACCGGTCGCCGGAGTTTGATGCGCTGCTGGCTTCGGTGCGGCAGCAGGCGAACCGGGTGATCGAGTTGTCTCCGAACACGCCGGACGAGGCGGCGCAGGTGTTGAACAGCATCAGCCAGCCGTCGGCGCTGGCGGATTTTCTGGCGGCGAATCTTCAGGCGGAAACCGAGGACAAGCAGAAGCTGCTCGAGGAGCTCAACGTGGAGCAGCGGCTGCGGATGATCGCGGCGCGGCTGGCGACGCAACTGGACGTGCTTGAGCTGCAGTCGAAAATCCAGTCGCAGGTGAAGGAGAATATCGATAAGAGCCAGCGGCGCTATTATCTGCAGGAGCAGATGAAGGCGATTCGCAAGGAGCTTGGGGAGGGGGATGCGGCGGGGAGCAGCGAGGCGGAGTCGCTGAGGGACAAGCTGGTTGCGGCGAAGCTGCCGGAGCCGGTGATGAAGGAAGCGACGCGGGAGCTGAACCGGCTGGAGTCGATCCCGTCGGCTTCACCTGAATATGGGGTGATTCGCACGTGGCTGCAGATCATCAGCGAATTGCCCTGGGCGCTTTCGACGGAGGACAAGCTGGATCTGATCGAGGCGAGGAAGATACTGGATCGGGATCACCACGATCTGGAAAAGGTGAAGCGGCGGATTATTGAGTACCTGGCGGTGCGGAAGCTGAAGCCGGAGGGCGGGGGGGCGATACTGTGTTTTCTTGGGCCGCCGGGCGTGGGGAAGACGAGTTTGGGGAAAAGCATTGCGGAGGCGATGGGGCGGAAGTTTATTCGCGTGGCGCTGGGGGGCGTGCGCGATGAGGCGGACATCCGGGGGCACCGGCGGACGTACATCGGTGCGATGCCGGGTCGTATCATCGCGGAACTGCGCAAGGCGGGCACGCACAATCCGGTGATGATGCTGGATGAGGTGGATAAGCTTGGAGCGGATTTTCGAGGGGACCCGGCGAGCGCGCTTTTGGAGGTGCTGGATCCGGCGCAGAACCATACGTTTACGGATCACTACCTGGATGTGCCGTTCGATTTATCGAAGGTGATGTTCATCGCGACGGCGAACACGATGGACACGGTTCCGGGGCCGCTGCGCGATCGGATGGAGGTGATCGATATTCCGGGGTACACGGAGTCGGACAAGCTGCACATCGCCAAGCGATATCTGGTGCCGCGGCAGCTTGAAGCGCACGGGGTGAACACGAAGCAGGTGAGGTTTCTCGATCCGGCGTTGCGCAGGATCATCGAAAGTTATACGCGGGAGGCGGGGGTGCGGAATCTGGAGCGATCGATTGGGGCGGTGGTGCGCGGCATTGCGGCGGAGATTGTGTCGGGGACGGCGGAGAAGGTGATTGTTGACAACAAGGGGGTGGAGAAATCTCTGGGGCCGATTCGGTTTGAGCCGGAGTTGGCGTCGCGCACGAGCGTGCCGGGGGTTGCGACGGGGCGGGCTTCTCCCCCGGGGGGGGGGGGAGATTCTGTTTATTGAGGCGACGCGGATGCCGGGGAAGGGGATGATCACGCTGACGGGGCAGATCGGGGATGTGATGAAGGAGTCGGCTACAGCGGCGTTTAGCCTGGTGCGGTCGAATGTGGAGCGGCTGGGGATCGATCCGAAGCGGCTGGCGGACAGCGATGTGCATATCCATGTGCCGGCGGGCGCGATTCCGAAGGATGGGCCGTCGGCGGGCGTGGCGATGTTTACGGCGCTTGCGTCGCTTTTTCTGAACAAGCCGGTGCGATACGACTTGGCGATGACCGGGGAGATCACGCTGCGCGGGCTGGTGCTTCCGATCGGGGGGCTGAAAGAGAAGACGCTGGCGGCCAAGCGGGCGGGGATCAAGCAGGTCATCGTGCCAAAACGCAATCAGAAGGATTTGCCGGACATTCCGGACGAGGTGAAGAACAGCCTGAAGTTTCACTTTGTGGAGAATGTGGATCAGGTGTTGGAGATTGCGTTGAGCATGGGTCGGGGAAGAGGTCAACGCGAAGGCGCGAAGGCACGAAGGGGCACGAAGAAGAGAAGAGTTTTAGCCGCGGATGAACGCGGATGAACGCGGATCGAAGAATTGCTGCGGGGCGATTGGAGTTTGGATGGCTGCGACGCGGACGGAGATTCAGTTCAGCGTTTTTCTGGTGAACAAGCCGGGGGTGCTGGCGCAGGTGACGGGGGCGTTGGCGAAGGCGAAGGTGAATGTGGTTGCGATGACGCTGGTGGATTCGCAGGAGCATGGGGTTCTTCGGGTAGTGGCCGACGCGGCAGATACGGCGCGGCAGACGCTGGCGCAGCTGAATCTTCCGATGACGGAGACGGAGGTGCTTTGCCTGGAGCTATCGAACCGGCCGGGGGCGCTTGCGGACGTAGCGACGCTGTTTGGAGAGAACCACATCAACATTAACTATGCGTACTGCACGGGGGGCGCGCCGGGGGGGAAGACGACGGGGATTTTTAAGGTGGCGGACCCGAAGAAGGCGGAGCATGTGCTGAAGGGGAGCGGGGGGAAGCATAAGGAGCAGTCGATTCGAAGGAATAGCGCGCGGGGG